>JAVHQX010000218.1:0-6308 GCA_036171355.1 Patescibacteria group bacterium
CCGGCTTTCAGCGATTGAAACGAAGCTCGACCGCATCCTGCGCGAAATCGAGGGGATGAAGGAAGAGAACGCCTGAACGCAGGCGACGGCAAAGGGGCCGGCCCGCGAGGTCCGGTCCTTTTTCGTTCCTGAGACCGCGCGTCGGCCTTCGTAAAAACGCAGGAATGGCGTATGCTTTCCGCATCGAAACGTAACCCATGTCCCATGTCCGGAAGAACTCGCGGCGGCATCCTATTCACGATGGTCGCCATGGTGGCATTGGTCGGCGCAGGCTGCGTGCCCGCCGCGCCGCAAGGGCCGGCATCCGCGCCGCCGAATCCGTCTCCGACCGCCGCTCCGCGCCGGCTGGATCTTCATGGGAAAGGCCTGACCAAGGTGCCCGCGGACGTGTTCAACCGCACGGATCTGGAGGAACTCGACTTGTCCGACAACGCGCTTATTGATTCGCTGCCCTCGGAGCTCGGCCGGCTCACGAAGCTCAAGGTGTTGGACGTCAGCGGTAATCGCATGACGGGACTTCCCGCGGAAGTGGGGCGACTGCACGACCTCGAGATCCTCGACGTCTCCGGCAACCGGCTTGCCGGCCTCCCGCTGGAGATCGGCGGCCTTTCGAAGCTGCGCGTGTTCGACGTCAGCGGGAATCCGTATTCCGCGCAGGACCTCGACCGCATCATCACCGGCCTGCCGAAGACTGCCGAAGTCCGCCGCTGACCGCCGACGTTCGAGAAAGCAAAATGCGCGCCTCCGGGCGCGCATTTTCGTACTCGCGGCGTTCAATGCCGTTTCGGCTTGTGCCGCTGGAAGAGCTTCGGGAAGTCGGTGCAGAACGCGTCCACGTGCATGGCGGTCAGGCGTTCGGCGGCCGCGGGGTCGTTGACGACGTGGACGTACACTTTGCAGCCGAGATCGTGCGCCCTGCGCACGAGCTTGTCCGTGGCGAGGCGCATCCGCGGGCCGATGACGTCGATCGGGACCTTCTTGACGATGCTCCACAGGCGCAGCGGCTTGCGCAGGAACAGGTACGTCACGCGCAAGCGGGGGTTGAGGCGCTTGATCCTCTTGAGGAGCCCGATCTTGAAGGACAGGATGACGACCTCGGCCTCGACGCCGAACTCCTGTATCAGTTCCGCGACGGGTTCGGCCGTGCCGCGGGCCTTGAGCTCGATGTGCATCTGGACTTTTCCCTTGCACAGGCTGATGACCTCGCGCAGCGTCGGCAGGCGCTGTCCTTGCGCAAGGCGGAGCGATTTGAGCTCAGGCACGGTCATCCGCCGCACGGACCCGCGGCCGTCCGTCACGCGGTCCACCTTCGCGTCATGGATGACGATGACCTCGCCGTCCTTCGACAGATGCGCATCCATTTCGACCGCGCGGCATCCGATCTCGATGGCCGTACGGAACGACAGCAGCGTGTTTTCCGGGGCATGTCCGGCGGCCCCGCGATGTCCGACGATCTGTGCCATATGCGGAATTGAGTGTAGCACTCGGCCGGGACATTGCCACCGTCGTCCCGCGGATAAGAAAAATCCCCGGGTCACGGGGGTGTACCGTTCCGCGTGAGCGGAACGGGGAGCGCAGGCGACGTGTCCGCGCCAAAGCCCTGAAAGGGCGGGGGCGGGACACGGCGTGCCGGGCACGTCAGGGGTGTTCGAGCTCGGCGCGGCGGATCGACTCGAGGAAGTAGAGCCGGTGCTTGCCGAGGTCGCGGATGGTCATCTTGTGGGCCTCCTTGCTCGCCGCGAACAGCGGGAGCGGGGCGCCCAGGACGTGGGCGATCCGCATGACCGCGGCGACCGCGACGCGGCCGCAGCCGTCGAGCCAGGGCCGCAGATGCCCTCGTTCGCGATGGCGAACCAGCGTTCGCAGTGCGCGCGGAGGATCGCGGCGTCCCAGGCCTTGGGGCGGGGCGTCGCGAGGACGTCCTGCGCGAGCCGGTCGCCGTTGCGCATGGCCACGTGCTTGAGGTCGGGGCCGGTCACCATGAGCGGCTTCTTGAGCGGACCGCCGAGGTTCTCGTCGCGGCCGTGCGCGGTCCTGCTCCGCCGCGTGTAGTTCTGGCGGAACACGTTCAGGAACCGGCTGCTGAGCGCGGTCGCCCGGCGATCGTCGTCCGAAGAGGACGCGAGCATCCTGGCGGCGGGCAGCGCGACGTCGGGATGCGACGGATCGACTATCCGCCCCATGTCCCGGAGGACGAGTGGCGAGTCGCCTTGCATCGACAGGCACTCGAGGACCACGGGAATGCCCCGGGCCTCGAAGGCCTCGCGCCACTGCTTGAGGTCGTCGCGCGTGCGGCTGACCACGATGGCGCCGTCTGCCTTGGCGTTCGCGCACATGTAATCGGTCGCGGCGTCGATCTTGGCGCCGGGCAGGTCGCCGAACACGACGTCCGCGTCCGCGGCGTTGAACTGTGCGAGACGCTCGTCGAGCGGCGTCTTCCAGTCCCAGTCGAGGCCGGTCTTCTTGGGCCGGTCCTTGAACGAGTACTTGCCTTCGAACGCGGCGTAGGAACCGGACCAGACGTCGAGCTCGAAGGCGAGCGCGGTCCGGCCGAGCGCGGACCTGATCCGTTTCGTCGCGGAGAGCACGTACGTGCTCTTGCCGGAGTTCGGGGGACCCCCGACGAGATAGCGTTTTGTCATTGCGACCTCCGTGGATGAAAGGATCCGCCGCGATCATGCCGGCGGGCAAGTACGGTCAAAAGCGCCGCGGTGCTATACTGACCCCCGTCTTTCATCTTCATTTGACCGGGGAACGTATGTCGAAAAAAGCGCTTGCGCTCGGGTCGGTCGGTGTGGTCGTCGTCGTGCTGGTCGCGGCGTTCCTCTCGATGTGGCGTCCTGATCTCGTCCTGACCGGCCAGAAGAACGACGCCGGCAACCTGGCGCCCAAGTCCGAGGAGACCGCGGCGCCTTCGGAGGACGCTTACCAGGCCAAGGACCTCCCGCCCGACCAGATGAAGTACGCCGAAGCGGCTGTGCCGCTCGCGCAAGTGCCGAACTACGCGGCCGTGCAGGCGAAGTACGGCCTGCATCTGTCCCCGGCACAGGAAAAGTTCCTCGACGAGAACCGGTTCCTCCTCGTGGAACGGGACCGGAGCGTCGGCACGTTCGACGACATGCTCGCGGCGTTCGACGCGACGGGCGGCGGTCCGCAGACGGCCGACCGCAGGCCGGAGGACGCGAAGCTCGTCACGCCGGACGTCGTCCTGCACGCCTACCACAAGTTCTTCGAGATGACCCTCGAGCAGCTGGAGCAGAAGGAGCTGAGCGACGCGCTCGGCGCCTTCCTGCGGGACCTGCACGCGAATCTCGCGGCCGCGGCGAAGCGGAGCAAGGGCGCGGCGCAGGAGCGGTACCGGAATCTCGAAGCCCAGTTCGCGCTCGCCCGCGTCATGTTCGAGGACAAGAGCGGCCCGAAGCCCGCGTATTTCCGGACTCCCGAGGAGGAGGCCGCCTTCGCGGAGGCGGACAAGACGGCGGATTCCCTGGAGCGCGCCGACGCGATCCTCGCGAAGGTCGGCGCCGATCTCCCGCCGGACCTCATGAAGGCGGTCAAGGAAGACCTCGACCGAATCTATGCCGGCGATTCGGTCGGCGCGTCGCCGCTCTTCGCGCAATATAGCGACGAGCTCAAGACCGACTACACCCAGTTCACGCCGCGCAGCCATTATACGAAGAACTCCGCGCTGCGTGCGTACTTCCGCACGATGATGTATCTCGGGCGGAGCAGCTACTTCCTGAAGAAGGACGTCGGCATCGTGGATGCGGATCTGCTCACCGCGCAGTTCACGGTGAAGAATCCCGACGGCGGTGTGCCGCTCGATCCCTGGAAGAAGATCATGGCGGTCACCGGCTTCTACGCGGGTCAGAGCGACGACCTCGGGTATGACGAGTGGCGCGCGTATGTCACGGAGACGCTCGGCCTGAACCTGACGGAGGAAAGCCTTGCCGACACGGCGAGCGTCAGGAAGCTCGCCGCGGGGCTCGACAGGCTCCGCATGCCGAAGATCCTGTCCGACATCGTCGTGAGCGAGGAGATCCCCGGCATGAACAAGGTGCAGCTCCTGCGTGATTCCCTCGCGTACCGCGTCTTCGGCCAGCGTTTCACCTTCGACGCCTGGGTGCTGAACGACCTGACCGCGGGCCAGGAGAAGACCGATGTGAAACTCCCGTCGACGCCGTCCGCGTTGTTCGTGCCCGCCGCCTTCGGCGACCGCCGCGCCGCGGCGCACGCCGGGACGTTCCTGGAGAAGGACGCGGGCTTCACTCCGGCGGACGTCGCGGCCTTCATGACGAAGCTCGATAAGAAGAAGGACGACATCGCCAAGGTGAAGAAGGATGAATGGTTCGGGTCGATGGGCAGCGCCTGGCTGTACGTCCTCGGCTCGCTCACGCGCTCCTACGGCTCCGGCTATCCCGCGTACATGAGGGCCTTGGCGTTCCTGGACAAGCAGATCCAGACGTTCCTCGGCTCCTACGCCGCGCTCAAGCACGACACGCTGCTCTACGCGAAACAGAGCTATGCCGAACTGGGCAGCGGCCCCGGCGACCCGAGGGTCCCGCCGGTAGTGAAGGGTTTCGTGGAGCCGAACCTCGAGTTCTGGAATCGCTTCAACGAGTTGCTCGATCGCACGTCCGCAACGTTCACGGCGAACGGACTCTTTGCCGACAGCGCCGTGACGGCCCGCCTCGACGATTTCAAGGGACTCACGCGGTTCTGCGCCGACCTCGCCGAAAAGGAACTCCGCGGAGAAGCCATCACCGACGACGAATACGAGAGGCTTCGCAACCTGCGCCTGTCGTTCATGGCCCAGCCGTTCAGCGGCGACCAGCCCGACGAGGATTCCGGCAAGGTGGCGCTCATCGCCGACGTGCATACTGACGCGTTGCGCGGACAGATCCTGTACGAGGCGGACGGCAAGCCCTATCTCATGCTCGCGATCGTCGGGAACGAGGGGGTGCCGCGCGTGGTCGCGGGCGTCGCCTATTCCCACTACGAACTCACCGGCCCGCTCGGGAAGCGTTTCACCGACGAGGACTGGCGCGCGCGGGTGTACGACGGCAAGGGCGAGCTCCCGGCCAGGAACTTCTGGTACGACTCCCTGTCGCCGAAGCAATGAAGACCTGGCGCGCCGTCGCGCTGCTCCTCGCCGCGGTCGGCGTCGCCGCGGCGGTCGCGAGGCCGCCGGCGCGGGCCGTCCTTCGCGACTCCCCGCCCGAGACGCGGGAAGCGCCGATCCCCGCGCAATATGACGACGCGGCGTTCTTCCTGATGCCCATCATGCGGGCGAAGGGGGAGATCGCCGCAGGCGCCGTCACCGGCATCACCGTGCCGCACCACCTGCTCGCGCGCGATCTCATCGCCGATGCCTTCCGTTTCGCGTCCGCCGCCGCGCCGCGCCAGGTGCTGCTTCTCAGCCCGGATCATTTCTTCCTCGGCGAGACCGACGTGTCCGTGGCGGAACGCGACTTCTCGACTGTCTTCGGCGTGATCCGCGCGGACCGCGCGGCGGTGCGGGCGCTCGAAGCGCTGCCATCGGTGCGGGCGCAGGATTTCTTCTACCGCGAGCACGGCCTGCAGGCGGAACTCCCGTTCATCAGGCATGCCTTTCCCGACGCGAGGATCGTCGCGCTGACGTTCAAGGAGTCGACGCCGAAGGAGACGCTCGACGCGGTCGTGGCGGCGCTCAAGCCGGTCCTGGACCGCGACGCCCTCGTGGTGCAGAGCACGGATTTTTCCCACTATCTTACGGCGTCAGAAGCGGATGCCAGGGACCGCGAGACGATTGCCGCGCTCGAACGCGGCGAACCCGAGGGAATCCTCGCGCTCGACCAGCCCGCGAACATCGATTCGACCGCGGCGCAGTACGTGCAGGCCCGTCTGCAGAAGGAGTTCTTCGGCTCGACGTTGAAGATCCTGGCGCATCGTAATTCCCAGGCGTACGCGGACGCGCCGGTCGATTCGACGACAAGCTACATCGTGCAGGCGTATGTGCGGGGAAAGTGACCCGCGGCGTCGGGGTGCGCCGCGTCGCAGCCGAAAAATGCCCCGCACGGATGCGGAGCGCGTGCCGTCCGGCCCGCGGGGGTGTCGCGTCGATCCGTCTACGGCAACAGCGCCGCGGCGTCGATCCAGCCGTCCAGGTCGGATTTTTTCTGCACGTAGCCGAGCAAGACGACGGACGGGCCCTTATGGATTCCGAGATGGAGATGCTTGCGCTCGCCGTCGGTCTCGACGCTGAACCCTTTGCCGAGCACGGCGAACGGACGGCCCGCGGCGAGCGCGTCGCCCGCGTTCGCGGTCAC
>JAVHQX010000219.1:0-6287 GCA_036171355.1 Patescibacteria group bacterium
CAGGCGAGCCTGGGAGGACTACAAGAAGTTCGACGCGAGTCTCCGCCCCTGACCGCTTTCAGACGGGCAGGAACATGTGCCACCAGGGGCGGCGACGGAGGGGCTTCTTGAGGTCCGCCTTGAGCTTGTCGACCGTGGGGCCGAGACTCGCGTCGAACTTCTTGTAGTCCTCCCAGGCTCGCCTGGCGAGCGTCGCGACGTTCGTCGCGCCGCTCTTGACGGTCCCGGCCACGAGGCCGAGGAACCGGCTGACCGTGAAGCTCGTGTTGGTGTTCTCGAGCAGCGTCAGCATCTCGTCGCGGATCTCGGGATCGAGGGCCATGAGGCCCTTGAACTCCTCGATCGAGTCGAGATGCTTCAGCAGTCCGAGCACCCTCGTCCGCTCGGCCACGCTCAAGCCTTTGAACCAGGCGTTGAACTTGGCCTGCAGATCCGGGTCACCGCTGCCGCCGATGACTTCCATCGGCGACCGAGACTTCTTCTCGCCCTTGGGAGCTTCGGCCTTCTTGAGGTCGGCCTGGATCCCGTGGAAGCAGCAGGGCGAACCCTGGAGCTTCTGGTCGAGCGCGGTCTGGAGGGTGACCTCCTGGAGCTGCGACGGCGGAGGCGGGACGGGCTGTCCGTTGCGGTCGTTCCTCTGCTGGAATGGCCGGCGGAACGCCTGGAGCTTCACGCAGTCGGCCCGATGGAGGAACCCCATCGGATCGACGACGTACTTGCGCTCCATCGCCACAGTGAGCCCCTGCTCGATCGCAGCCGCGTATTCCTCGGGGGTCACCTTGTCGACCGAGCCGACCGCCTTGATCTTGCGATCGATGTGGCGGGCCATCTCGACGACGGTGTCCTCGAAGAAGTGCGCGACGGTGTCGTTCTTGAAGAGGCTCATCGGCAGCTTGGCGAAGCCGTAGCCGGCTGCCATGGGCAGCAAGCTCGACATCTGCCGGACCGACGGGGAGAGGTGCTTCAGCGCTTCGTTGATCGGCTTGACGTCGATCACCCAGTCCAGCAAGCCGGACAGGGCGGACGACACTACGGGCCGCAGCGCTTCATCGAGCGCCGAGCCGCCGCCGACGCGCTCCGTACCGGGCTTCTTCTGTTCGCTCATGGTCGACTCCTTCTGATTCAGGTTGATGGGTTGTAGGGAACGGTCGGTGTGGTAGCACCGGTTACGAGATCATCGTAACGGAATACTCTAGCACAAATGACCGATTTTGTCAATACTCTTGGACAATAGTTCTTTGCTAAGACTAGCCAAATAAGACTGCTGTTGTCGGCGCGGACGCATTAAGGGGTAAAACTCGCTTCACCCCCGAAAAAAGGCTACACTTGGCCATATGCAAAAGTTGCTGCGACGCCTGCGGGGTGGCCTGGAATTGAGGCAAAAAACGGTGCTTTTCGCCGCCATGGGGCTGACCGCGCTCGTCCTCGCGTCCGCCTGCTTCTGGAAATACGCGGTCTTTGGCTATAACGCCATCGATCTCGCGTATTTCAACCAGGTGTTCTGGAATACGGTCCGGGGGCGGTTTTTCGCGCAAAGCATCCATCCGCACCTATCGCTCGGCGACCATGCGGAGTTGGCAATCCTGCTGTTGTCTCCCCTCTACGCGTTGTGGCAGGACCCCCGGATGCTCCTCCTGTTGCAGGCCGTCGCACTGGTCCTCCCGGCATACGCGATCTGGAGGATCGCCTCCCTCCGTTTCGCCAAAGCCGAGGGCGGACGGCTGAAGGCGTTCGCCCTCGCGCCGCTCGTGTTCGCGATCGCATATCTGCTCAATCCCGTCGTCCAAAACATCGCGCTCTTCGAATTCCACATCCTCCCCTTCGCCCTCGCGCCGCTGCTGATGGCCGTCCTCGCTTACGAGGAAGGCCGGAAGGGCAGGTTCCTCGCGTGGACCGCGCTCGCGCTCCTAGTGCGGGAGGACGTCGCCTTGGCCATCGTTATGATCGGCGCGCTCGCGTGGATCGAACGGAAGCCGCTTTGGTGGCGGATCGCTCCCGCGCTGCTCGGCGCGGCGTGGTTCGCCGCGGCCATGCGCCTCATCGCGCATTTCTCGCCGGACGGCGGCTACAAATACCGCGTCTACTACGCGTGGCTCGGCGCCGATCCCGGCGCCATGCTCGCGAACGCCGTCGCGCATCCGCTCGCGGTCCTCGCTCACATCGTCACCCTGCCGAACCTCGAGATGGCGCTCGGCTTCCTGATGCCGGTGCTTTTCCTGCCGCTGCTGGCGCCGGCGCGCCTCATCCTGGCGATCGGCCCGCTGCTGCAGATCGTCCTCGGCGCCCCCGGCGGCGGTGAGCTCATCATCGACACGCACTACGCGACCTTGTTCCTCCCCGCGCTCCTGCTGGCCGCCATCGAAGGGATGGCAGTCCTTCCCTCCGCCGTCGCGAAAGCCGTGAAGCTCCTGAACCGCGGTGAGGCCCGCCGTTTCGCCTGCGTCCTGTTGCTCCTCGCGGCCGCCTATGGCGCGGTCACGCTCGGCCCGCTGCCGTCGGTGCTCGGACGCGCAATGTTCGACGCCTCCACCGCGGCCAGGGCTTCCGCAGCGCGGGCCGCCGTCGCGGCCGTGCCGAAAGACGCGAGCGTCGCCGCGGGATATGCGCTGTTGCCCGCGCTCTCCTCCCGTGAACGGCTCACGTCGCTTCATTACGTCTTCCTCGGAGTGACGCAGTTCGCGGAAAAGCCCTACGTGCCGCCCGACGACATCGAATACGCGGCGCTCGACGCCGAGGACCTGCTCACCTACCGGACCCAGTTCCTCGCGACGGCGTGGGCCGCCCCCCACTACGCGGGCGGCGGCGACCGCCTTCGGGCGATCCTCGGCGGCAACGTCCTCCAGCGCGGACCGTTCGCGGTTTACGCGCGGGGATCGTCGCCGATACAGGGCGCGACCGGCTATGCCGGCGACGAGGACGATCACGTCCTGCTCTCGTCGTATCTGGCGAGGGCGAGCGCGCGTTACGTCACCGACCCGCTGTCGAGATCGCCGGCTGTCGTCGTGAGCGCCCGCTGGCAGGTGGATGCGGCGACTGACCCTGACGGATTGACCGTGCGCGCCCGGCTGACGCTGGCCGACGGACGGAAGATCGAAGTCCGGCAGCCGCTCGCGCCGCTTACGCCGTTCTCGGCGAAGATCCAGGGCGGTTACGAGACCACGTTCCGCCTGGCGGTGCCGGACGCGCCGCCCGCCGGCGGACAGGTCACGCTTTCCCTCGAGAAAGAAGAGACCGCGTACGAGCTCGACGGCATCCGCTCGGCCTCACGCGTCGTCACCTCGAAGGCGACGCTCGACATCGGGATCCTGAACATCCGGTAAGACGAAAAAGCCGCCCCGTAAGGGCGGCTTTTTTCAGGAGCGGTCCCGCAGACGCGGGACCTTCGTGCGCCGCAACCGTCCGATGATGGCGAAGAACTGCAGGACTTCGCGCCACGTCAGTTTCGATTTCCCGAGCATCCTGTCGCGGAAGACGATGGGGACCTCGACCGCGGCGAATCCCATCCGTTCCGCGAAGAAGATCGTCTCTTCTTGGAAGGCGTACCCGTTGCTCCTGATGGGCATCGCGAGCAGCGCGCGGGCGACGTCCGCGCGGTAGCAGCGGAAGCCCGAGGTCACGTCCCTCGTCTTGAGGCCGAGTGCGAGGCGCGACAGCGTCATCGCGCCGCCGCTCATGAGATGCCGATGCGGCCCCCACCCCACGACGCGCCCTCCCGGGACGCGCCGCGAACCGATCGCCAGGTCCGCGCCATGCGCGACCTCCGCGAGCAGCAGGGGCAGCGCAGCGGGCTCATGCGAACCGTCCGCGTCCATCTCGCAGACGGCGTCGTAACCGCGATCAAGGCCGAAGCGGAAACCCTCGAGATAGGCGCTGCCCAGGCCGAGTTTCCCCCTGCGATGGAGCACCGAGACCCTGCCCGGGTGCGTTTCCGCCAGCGCGTCGGCCAGCGCTCCGGTGCCGTCGGGCGACGCGTCGTCGACGATGAGCACGTCCGCGCCGGAGCCCCCTGCGGCGAGCACCGCGAGGACAATCGCCTCCACGTTCTCCCTTTCGTTGTACGTCGGAATGACGACGAGTGTATTCATATCGTTCGCGTCAGCGCGGGACATACACGGCGATGTCACCGGCCCTGAAAGCCTCTTCGAAAGCCGGGTCGCCCGCGAGCGTGCCGCCGAGCGCGCGCTCCGAGGGACCTTCGTAGACGTACGAGATGCCGCGTTCCGCGACGAATACGCGCCGCTCGTCCGACGAGGCGCCTCCGAAGAACCGGGCGATCTCCTCCTGCTTCCTCCCGAGGTCGATGGTGTTCGCCCAGTGGCCCGCATACACGCTGCGGAACGCCCATCCCGAGATCACATTGCCTTCGTCGGCGGCGGAAAGCACGACGGCGTCCTGCGGCGCGTGCCCGCGAAGCCAGCCGAGCGCGGCGGACTCGTCCTTCGTGAAATAAAAGATGGGCGGGCGGTCGGAGACGTAGGCGTCGACCCCGCGGATGATCGCGGAAACGCTCGAGGGGAGAAAGACGGCGACGGCCAGCAGTACGCCGTAGGTCATCGCGAACGTCTTGCCGAACTCGGGGCGGCCGACGATGCGCCGGTACAGGACGACGAGCGCAGGAACGGACAGCAGGACGAGCGGAAACTCGAGGCCTTCGAGCAGCCGCCGCTGGAAGCTGAACGGGAAATAGACGAGCAACAGTTGGACTGCGGCCCACGCGGCCAGGAACCGGCGGTGCGGGACGGCGAGGATGCGGCCATCGCGGTCCGCGAACCGCCCGGCGACCGCGAGCGCGCTCACCGCGCCGAACCCGATGATGACGTGCGGGAGCGAAGGCGTGGTGGTGACGTTGTTCGCAAGCATGAAGGCGGCGTTCGGCGAGCCGTGCGTCAGCCAGTATTGGTAGGCGACGGAGGGCGCGGAGACCGCGAGGAAGGCGAGATACGCGGCCCACTGGCGCAGCCGGAACCCCTCCTGGAGCGTCCGAAGGACGAGCGCGGCGCCGCCGACGGCGTAGAGCGTCGGCGCGTGGAACGGGTGGAATTCGAAGAGCACGAGCGCGAGCAGACCCGCCCATGCGCCGTACCGCGCCCGGCCCGCATCGTATGCCATGAGGAGAAGCGTCAGGGCGGCGATGATCAGGCCGAACGACGCGATGAAGTGCGGGCTGTACAGCATCGAAAGGAACGCGTTCGCCTCCGAGACCCAGAAGTCAATCGGCCATTCGTAGGCGCCGCCGGCGGGAATGGCGACGGGAAGGAAGGGTGCCGCGTACAGTCCGAGACCCGATCCGAACATGAAGAGCAGGAACGCGCCGAGCCGCCGGGCCTTCTCGCGGAAAAAATAGGCTATCGACGCGTAGGCGGCCGCGGCGAACGGGAAGATGAGCGCGACGCGCGCGACGTGGTAGGCGGCGATCGGTGTGAGGCTGAATGCGCGGGCCAGCAGGCCGACCGACAGCCACAGCACGTTAAGCACCGGCGTGAGCCGCTCCGTGGTGTTCAAGTTCGCGAACAGCAGCCTCCCCTCCTTGGCCTGGGCGATGTACGAAAGGTAGACGCCGAAGTCCCCCGGGGACAGGAACTGCCGGCCGTTCCATTCGAGCCCGCGGGAACCGGCGGCCAGGACGCCGACGATGGGCGGTACCGTCGTCACGATGGCCGCGAAAACCGCGGCCGCCGCGACCAAGGCCCACTCCCGCTTCGTGACCGTGGCGAGCAGTCCGCCGATGCTCGTCGCTCCGACGGGCTTCACGGGAAGCGGTCCGAGCTCGCGGCGCAGGCGCATGACCTGCATCACGTATTCCCTGACGAGCGGAATGATGCGCACCTTGGAAGCGCGGCCGGCGGGCTTGAGATCGCGCCAGGTCACCGGAACCTCCTCGATGCGATGACCCACGCGCTCGGCGCGGACCACCAGTTCGGTGTCGAAAAACCAGCGATCGTCGCGCACGGACGGCATGATCTCGCGGACGACCCGCGGCGAGGCCGCCTTGAATCCGCAAGGGACGTCGGCGACGGAGGTGCCGAGGGCGGCGCGGAGCAGCGCCCGGTAGCCGCGCGACAGGACCTTGCGCAGCGCGGAACGCTCGACCGTCGAACCTTCATGAAACCGCGATCCGACCGCGAGGCCCGCGCCCGCTCCGACGCGGCGCACGAGTTCGGGCAGGGCGCCGAGATCAGTCGCGAGGTCCGCGTCCATGAACGCGTACACGTCGGCCTGCGCGCTCTTCCACGCCTCGCGGATGGCGATGCCCTTCCCCTTTGCCGACAACCGGAGATACCGGACGC
>JAVHQX010000220.1:0-6276 GCA_036171355.1 Patescibacteria group bacterium
TTCGAATCCGAGAAGCTCATCCGCGCGTACGATCCGTGCATGAGCTGCGCGGTGCATTTCCTCAAGCTGAAAATGGATCACGTAAAGAAATCCTGACCACTCACCGTAACGCGACCCTATGACGTCTGACGCTCGACAGGACAAGGCGGCGAAGACGATGCGCGCGGCGACCATCCTCGCTCTCGCCGCCGCCGTCATCTCCGGCACGAACAATTTCCTCACGAAGATCGCGGTGACCGCGGTCAGGGACCCGCTCGTCTACACGACGCTCAAGAACGCCATCGTCGCCGTCCTGCTCGTCGGCGCGGTGCTCGCGTTCCGCAGCCGGAGGGAGATCGCCGCGCTGCGGCGGCCGGCGCTCCTGAAGCTGCTCGCGGTCGGCGCCATCGGCGGATCCCTGCCGTTCGCGCTCTATTTCACCGGCCTGGCGCGGACGAGCGCGATCAACGCGGCCATGATCCATAAGACGCTCTTCATCTGGGTGCTCCTCCTCGCGGCCCCGTTCCTCAAGGAACGGCTGACGCGGCTGCAATGGCTGGGGATCGCGGCGACGTTCGGCGCGAACCTCGTCGTCGGCGGCTTCTCCGGATTCCGCTTCGACGGGGGAGAGCTCATGATTCTCGCGGCGACGGTCCTGTGGGCGGTCGAGAACGTCATCGCCAAGAAAGCGCTCGAAGAGGTCTCGTCGACGCTCCTCGCGGCGGCTCGCATGGGCATCGGCGCGCTCATCCTCCTGCCGTTCGCGCTTTCGCGCGGCGGAGCGGCGGCCGTCGCAGTCCTCGGCGCTGCGCAATGGGGATGGATCGTCCTTACGAGCGTCCTCCTGCTCGGTTACGTCGTCGCCTGGTACGCCGCGCTCAAGCGCGCCCCGGCGACCTACGTGACGACGCTGCTCGTCCCCGCGACCCTCGTCACCAACGCCCTCACCGCGGCCTTCGTCACGCACGCGCTGCCCGGCCGGCAGCTCGCGAGCGCCGCGTTGCTCGCCGCCGGCGCCGCCTTCATGATCGTCGCGGCGAGGCGCCCGTCGGCAGCGCCGCGGCCCGCCGCCGCGTAGCACGTCCGAGAATCATGTGAACGGCATCCTCCGCTGCAGCCGCTACGCGTTCGGCCCGAACCGGCTCCACTATTGCGGGCCCGACGCCAACCGTGAGATCGGCGCGTACATGGAGCACGACGCGAGCGACCCTGGGCTCCAGTCGCTCCTCGCCGCGTTCAGGACCATGTATCCGTATCTCCGTCTCATCGCGCATGCGAACGGCATCCGCGATCCTTTCGATGACCGCGTGGTCGAGGCCTATTGGATCGGCAACGGCCTGCTCGACGCCGTCGAGAACCGTCCGTTCTACCGCCATCTCGCCGAAGGCCTCGACATGAAACGTAAGATGGACGGGAAGTCGTTCGACCTCGTCGCGGCCAAGATCGGACGGGGCGCCTTGCCGCACCATTCGTTCCACGTGCTCGACATCTGGAAGCGCACCGGACGGCTCGACATCGCGCACACGCTCGAGAGCATGGAGGCCTGCCGCATCAGCTGGGGGACCGTGACGGCGGTGGACGGCCCCTCCATCAGCGTCGAAGCCGAGCCGCTCGTCTATGCCGACGGGAAACTGCAGCTCGCGCCGCCTGCGAAGAAGGTCGTCCGTCGGGCGCTCCAGAGCCTCTCCGACATCGAGACACTCAGGCCGGGCGACGTCATCACCATGCATTGGAACGTGCCCTGCGAGAGGGTCACGCCCGCGCAGGCCCGCGCGCTGCGCGCCTACACCCTGCGGCACATCGCGCTCGCCAACCTGACCATCTGAAAAAGACCGCCCGGGCATCGCAAGGGCGGTCTTTGCATTCAGGGGATGGCGCGGAGCGCGGCGGACACGGCCGCGACGGCGGCGTCCTCCGTCATGCGGAGCGGCAGGCCGATGACGCGGAGCCGCTTGAGCCGTTTAAGCTTCTTGAGCAGCATGAGGTTCGCGTACGCGTCGAAATCATGCAGCGAGACCAGCGGTCCGCCGGAAAAACGATCGAGGTCGTCGAAGACCTGCGGTTCGGCGAGGTCGGCGACCGCATCGATGACGGTCAGCTCTTCCGGGACGTCCCATTCCTCGTTGGGATCCTTGTGCACGAACAGCATGTCCGGAAAGGCGAGCCTCAGCGCCGGCGCGATGCGCACGGGCAAGGAATCCCCGGGGACGTCCGGATTGCCGAAGACGAAGACAGTCGCGGTCATACGCGTTCAGGGTAGCCGCGCGGCGGTTTGCGCGCAATCGGCGCGCCGGGCTGTTCGCGCGCATCACGACCATGGACGACCAGGCCGAGGCCTGGACGAAGATCGCGGCGAAGCAGGAAGACTCGGCGGCGAAGCAGGAAGACTCGAGATCGTCACGCTTTCGACCGACTGGGGCCTGCAGATGTTCCAGGGCGTCTCGAAGGACGTTCCCGAGGACTACGTCATCCGCAGGGAGGACATCTACCTCGGGTTCCGCGACCGCGGTTGAACGCGCATTTGCGCCGGACGACGTCCGGCGTCTTTTATACCGGCGGCCTTTTCGGACCGCGCGGCGAGGAGTATCATGTGTGCGTTCTTCTATGCCCAGACAAGCAGACAAGGAGTTTGACGTCGTCATCGTCGGCGCCGGCGTGACCGGCACGGCTTTGCTGTACGTCCTTTCGAAATACACGGACGCGCGGCGCGTCGCCATCGTCGAGCGGTGCGGCGGCGTCGCGGAGATCAGTTCCCATGCCGCGCATAACAGCCAGACGCTCCATTTCGGCGATATCGAGACGAACTACACGCTCGAGAAGGCGCGCAAAGTGAAAGAGGCGGCCGAGATGATCACGGCGTACGCCGGGCGGCTGCCGTCGGGCGCCGCGGGTATCCTGCATCCTATGCAGAAGATGGTCCTCGGCGTCGGGGAGGCGGAGGTCGCGACGCTTCGCGCCCGCGCTACGGAGTTCGCGTCGCTCTTCCCGGCGTCGCGGCTGATCGGCGCGGACGAACTGCGGCAGCTCGAACCCGCCGTGATGGAGGGGCGCGACCCCGCCGTGCCCGTCGCGGCGATCTACAGCGAACGGGGATTCGCGGTCGATTTCGGCAGGCTGGCGGCGTCGTTCGTGGAGGAGGCGCGCCGTCTGAATCCGGACGGCATCGAGGCGTTTTTCGGCGTCAAAGTCGGCGGAATCGACAGGCGGGGCGAGGGGTTCGCCGTCGCGACGGATCGCGGCGAGATCGCCTGCGCGTCGGTCGTCGTCGCCGCGGGCGCGCACAGCCTCCGCATGGCGCAGGCCATGGGGTTCGGCAAGGACTTCACGCTGCTGCCGGTCGCCGGGGATTTCTTCACGGCACCGAAGATGCTGCGCGGCAAGGTGTACACCGTCCAGGAAAAGAAGCTGCCCTTCGCCGCCGTCCACGGCGACCCCGACGTCCTGGACGCCGGCCGGATGCGGTTCGGTCCGATTGCCAGGGCGGTGCCGGTCCTCGAACCGGGCCGCTGGCGCACGCTGTCCGATTTTTTCCGCGTGTTCCGGCTTGACCGCGACACGCTGAAGACGATTTTCGCGGTCAATGCCGACCCCGTCGTCTACGGCTTCGTGCTCCGGCATCTCCTCTATTATCTCCCGTTCGTCGGCAGGCATTTCTTCCTTCGCGACGCGAAGAAGATCGTTCCCGCCATCAAGGCCGCGGATCTCCGTTTCGAGAAGAAGCTCGGCGGCGTGCGGCCGCAGGTCGCGGACGTCAGGGCGCACGCGCTGCTCATGGGCGAGGCGAAGATCGCCGCGGACGGCCTCATCTTCAACATCACACCGTCGCCCGGCGCGTCGGTCTGCCTCAAGAACGCCGAGGACGACGCGAGGCGCCTCGCGGAACGCTCCGGAGGACGCCTTCGGTTCGATGACGCCGCCTTCGCCGCGGATTTCCCTCGCGCGGCCTGAGGGTTGCAACCTGGGCGGGAAGCGCGGGCGGGTGCATCATCCCGTAAACGGCATTCCCTATGCCCCAACACTCGCTCCGGCCCTCGGCCGACCTGCACAACCACCTCGGCGCCTCCGTGCGCCCCTCGATCCTGTGGTCCATCGCCCACCGGCAGGGTGTCAAGCTGCCCACCAAGAACTTCTGGGAGTTCGAGGACATGATCACCATGACGGGCGGTGAGAAGAACCGGAGCCTCAAGGAGATGAACGACCGGTTCTTCCATTGGACGGAGCTCATCCAGTCGTCGCCGGAGGCCATCGAGGAGTCGGTGAAAGCGGTCATCGACGGCGGCTACCGCCGGAGCAACATCACCCTGCACGAACTGCGTTTCAATCCCATGAAGCGCAACCGCGGCGGCGAGCGCGACCTCGACCTCATCATCATGTCGGCGCTCTGGGGCGTGGACCATGCACTGCTCGAATACCCGCGGTGAAGGCAGACATCATCCTGATGATGGACGGGACGTTCCCGAAGGGCCTGAACGAGATCATCCTCGCGAAGGCGATCAAGTACCGGAACCGCGGCGTCATCGGCGTCGATCGCGGGTCCGAACCGCAAGGGGTTCTCCATGCGCGGCCACAAGGCCCTGTTCGCGGCGGCGCGCCGCGCCGGCCTCGGCGTCACGGTCCATACCGGAGAGGAGGACCAGCTCGACGAGATGCGTTACGTCGTGAAGGAGATCCGTCCGGACCGCATCGGCCACGGCGTGCAGTGCGCCGGCGATGAGCAGCTCATGCGGCTCGTCGCGAAGCGCGACATCACGCTCGAGGTCTGTCCGACCTCGAACTTCAGGAACAGCGTGCTCAAGGACGCGGCCGCGATGCGCGAGGTCTTCGACGGCTTGCTGCGCCACGGCGTGAAGTTCGTCATCTGCACCGACGGCCCGGAGATGTACCAGACCCATCTGTACCAGGAGCAGGACTTCCTCGTGAAGAACGGCATCCTGACGCGGCACGAGATCGACCGCGCGGAAAAACGCGCCTTCGCCGCGAGTTTCATCGCCTGAGTCGAAAAAGCCCGCCGCCAGGCGGGCTTTCGCTTGTCAGCCGAACCGGACGCCCCGCTGCCGCCCCCGGCACCGACCCCCACGTCTCCTCCCGCGGCGCCGAGCGCGTAGAGCAGCGGCCAGTAATGGTCCGGCGTGGGAATCGCGAGCGCGGCGGCATGGCCGAGCTTCTCGTAGGCCGTCAGTTTCCGATGGTCGCCTTTTGCGATGAGCGCGGCGGCGAGCGCATCGAATTCGACCGCCCAATCGAAGGGCTTCGCGTCCTCTTCGAACGCGATCATGCCCAGGTTGTGGACCAGGTTGCCGGAACCGACGATGAGCACGCCGCGCTCGCGGAGCGGCGCGAGCTCGCGGCCGATCGCGTAGTGGGCGGCGGACGGTTTCGCGATGTCGATGCTCAGCTGGAAGACCGGCACGTCGGCCTCGGGGTACATCCGGCGCAGTACCGACCAGGTCCCGTGATCGACGCCCCAATCGAGGTCCCAGCCGACCTTTGCGGAGGCGACCGTCTTCCGCGTCTCTTTCGCGCGCCCGGGATCGCCCGGACACGGATACCGCACGGCATACAGTTCCGGCGGGAAGCCCCAGAAGTCATGGATGGTCCTCGGCTTTTCCGCGCCGTGCACCCAGGTGCCCTCGGTCAGTCAGTGCGCGGACACGCACAGGATCGCCTGCGGGCGCGCGATGGACGCCATCATGGCCTCCCAGGCCCGGCGCGAGCGGTTCGTTTCCACCGCGTTCATCGGATTGCCGTGGCCGACGAACAGGACGGGCAGTTTCGGCGTCGGCGGCGCATCTGCGGCCGCGTTTTTGAGAGCGTTCAGGCGCATGGGATGGAGATTCGCCTCAATGATACCACGACTGCGGACGCTGGCGTGGCGCGCGACGGCGGAAACGGCTACGCTTACGGCCGTCGCACGCGTTACCGATGGACAGCGGCGCCGCATCCTTAGAGGGAGATCATTCACGGATAACCGAACCACCATGAACACACGACGCATCGCGTTCGTCACGGCGATGGCATCCCTGCTTCTCGCCGGCGCCGGCTGCGGAAAACCGGCCGCGCCGAAACCCGGCGTCGGGAACCTCGAGCTCCCTCCTCGCGAGGCGCCGCCGGCGGCAGAGGCGGTCAACGCGGCTCCGGAAACGCCGCAATTCTCCCAGTGCATGCTCGCGGCGGACGAGGCAGTCACGCTGTACATGCGGGCGGACGCGGCCTCGGACGTCTTCGGCACGCTCGGCCAGGGAGAGGCGGTCGTGCTCGGCGGCATCCTCTTGTGCCTCGGGCACCTGGGCATGGCGG
>JAVHQX010000221.1:0-6249 GCA_036171355.1 Patescibacteria group bacterium
CCGCTCAAACTGGCCGCCGGCAAAAAAGCCGGCAAGCCGCTCCTGGTGCTGTTCCTGCTTTATCTCGCAGCGCTCCTCGAACGCCGCGGCGAAGACGGCCTCGGCGACCTCCGCACGGGGCTCGCGCCCTTCTTGACCGCGCTCGGCGCGATCGCGCTGCTGCTCATGCTGCAGCCGGATCTCGGCAGCCTCCTCGTGATCGCCGCGATCGCCCTCGTCGCGTATTTCGTCGCGGGCGCCCCGTGGCTGCACATCTCGGGCATCCTCGTCGCCGGCGCGGGCGCGCTCGTGCTGCTCGTCAAAAGCGCGCCGTACCGGGTGGCGCGCCTCATGACGTTCCTGCATCCGGAACTCGACCCGCAGGGCGTCGGCTACCACATCAACCAGGCCTTCCTGGCAATCGGCTCCGGCGGCTGGTTCGGGCTCGGTCTCGGCCATTCGCGCCAGAAATACCTCTACCTGCCCGAGGTCGCGGGCGATTCCGTCTTCGCGGTGATCGCCGAGGAGCTCGGGTTCATCTTCGTGCTGGCGGTGCTCGTCCTGATCGCGGCGTTCATCATGCGGATGGTGCGCATATCGCGCGAGGCCCCCGACGCCTTCGGCCGTTACGCGGCAATCGGCATCGCCGCCTGGGTGTTCAGCCAGACGCTGTTCAACATCGGATCGATGGTCGGCATCATGCCCATCACCGGCCTTCCGCTGCCGTTCGTGAGCTACGGCGGTTCGTCGCTCGCGGTGCTGCTCGGCGCGATGGGCATCATGGCGAACATCAGCGCGCACGCGTCGCCCGAGCCGGCGAGGAGGAGGTGACGCGCGCCAGCGCGTCAGTTATCAGTTATCGGTTTACAGTCCTTGGCGCGACGGATGGCGGTCGAAAAGCCGCCAACTGCCGACTGACAACTGATAACTGCGAACTGATAACTTCTCCTTCCCCGGCCGTCCGGGTCTTGGCTCCTTCGCGTATTTCGTCCATGATGACGCGGCGCGCATGTTCGCGCGGGAAAAGAGGCTGCTATGCACATCGTCTTCACCGGCGGAGGAACGCTCGGGCCCGTGATGCCGCTCATCGCGGTCATCAAGGCCTTGCGCGCGATCGACCCGGCCGTCGAGGTCTCGTGGATCGGGACCGTGGGCGGACCGGAGGAGCGCATCGTCCGCACGGCCGGCGTCCCGTTTGATGCCGTGAGCGCGGGAAAGCTGCGCCGGTATTTCTCGTGGCGCAACCTCGTCGACCCGCTGCTCGTCGCGAAGGGCTTCTTCGAGGCGAGGCGGCTGCTCAAGGCCCGCAAGGCCGACGCGGTCGTGAGCGCCGGCGGCTTCGTCGCCGTCCCCGTGGCTTGGGCCGCGAGGATCCTCGGCATCCCGGTGCACGTGCATCAGCAGGACGTCCGTCCCGGCCTCGCCAACAGGCTGTCGCTGCCGGCGGCGCGGTCGATGTCCGTCGCGCTCGCGTCATCCGTCGCCGACTTTCCGCGGCAGCGTCCCGAATGGACGGGGAACCCCGTCCGCCCGGAATTGTCCTCCGGTTCGCGCGACGAGGCGAAACGGATTTTCGGGCTCGAGGACGGCATCCCCGTCGTGCTCGTCCTCGGCGGCGGAACCGGCGCGCTCGGCCTGAACCGGCTCGTCCGGCAGGCGCTGCCGGCCCTCGCGTCCCGGGTCCAGGTGATCCATGTCGCCGGGCCGGGAAAGACCGATCCTTCCGTCGTCGCGCCGCGGTACCGCCAGGCGGAACTGCTCACGTCGGAGCTGCCGCACGCCTACGCGGCCGCGGACCTCGTCGTGACCCGCGCGGGCATGGGCGTGCTGTCGGAGCTCGCCGCGCTCGGCAAACCGGCGATCATCGTCCCTATGCCGGGGTCGCACCAGGAGGACAACGCCGCGGCCTTCGCGAGGATCGCGGGCGCGATCGTGCTCGACGAGCGCGGGACCGCGCCGCAGGCGTTCGCGGAAGCCGTCATCGCCGTCATCGGCGACGGCGCCCGCAGTGCCGCCATGGCAGAAGGCATGCGCAAGGCAAACCCGCCTGGCGCCGCCGAGCGCATCGCCCGGACCGTCCTCCGCACGGCCGGACGCAAAGGTTGACACAGCCGGATTTCTCTGCTACGGTGCGCGGTTCCCGTGGGCCAGAGCCCGCGGCCCAGCGCCCTTTTTTCACCCAGGTCCCGTTTGGGGCCATCGAAAGAAGAACTGCCATGGAGCAAGTGACGCAAACCGACGGTACCTCCGCGGCGATGCGCCGCGAGACGCTCGACGAGCTCCTGATGCTCGTCTACCATCCGCGGCACTCCTCGGATCCGGATCGTCCGCTGGCCTTCGCGCGCGGATTCCTCGCGCGACCTGGCCTGACGCACGCGGCGCTGCCCTCGATCCCCGAGCGCGACGCGCGGCGCCTCATTGCGGCGCTCGTTGCCGCCTTCCCGGACCGCACCGCCGAAATCGTCGCGCGCGCCGTCCGCGACCTCATCGACCGCCCCCAGTAAGAGGGGCGGTTTTCATTTGACGCTGTCTTCGCGGACGGCGATACTGGAGAGCGTATGCCAGCAGAATCTCCCCGAGCCGCGCGTCCGGAGGACGCGAAGACGCCGGACAACGAGGCCGAACAGGCGCCGCCGTCCCATCGCGGCGATTTCGGCGTGTCGGCTGCCAAGGAACTCGAGACGCTCGAAGGGATGGTCGCGGAACTCCGCGCCGACGCGGTCGCCGATCCGGAGAGGGGCAAAGAGCTCGCGCTCGCCGAGAAGCGCCTCGAGCTTTTCCTGAACGAGCGCGACAACACCGGCGCGTTCAAGTTCAAGCGTTTCGGCCGCGAGATGACCGAGATGTTCGAGGACGGCCCGGGCAAGGAGAAGAAGGTCGAGTTCGACGCCGAGACCGGCCGGATGACGCTCGCGGAGTCCGAGCGGAACCGGCGCGTCATGTTCGTGAACATGGGCGAGCTCGACCGCATCAACAAGGAGGGTGGCGGGCACGCCGCGGGCGACGCCGCGCTCAAGGAGACCGTCAAGGTCATCGAGGCCGCCGTGCAGGCGAAGGTCGGCGGCAAGCAGGGAAGCGGCGCGGGGTACTCCATGCTCCGCTACCGCGGCAACGAGTTCATGGTGAGCTTCGACGACATCACGAAGGAGGACTTCGAGGACGTGATGCGCACGGTGCGCGAAGCGCAGCCGAAGGTCGAGGGCGTCGACGAACCCCCGCCGCTCGTGGCGGATGGCTTCGATTTCCAGGAAGCCGTCGACATCGTGAACCAGCTGCAGCTGGAACTTGATTCGGGAGACCGCATCGACCCCGCCGACCCCGGATTGGCCGCGCGCGAGGTCATCGAGGTCATGAAGCGGCGGGCGGACTATTCGCTCGACGTCGACAAGTTCGTGTCGCGCGTGAAGCGCGTCCAGGGCAAGTTGGGCGCGACCGTCGGTACGGGGGCCTCCCTCGGTCATCCGGCCAAGACGGGCGCGGAGGCCGGCGCGCAGGCCTTCTTCGACAACTACATGAAGAAGATGTTCCAGGGGACCGAACTTGCGGACCTTTCGAAGTTCGAGACGCTTTCCGAGGAGGACATCGAACAGAAGGCCTTCGAACACGCCGGCAAGTTCCTGGATTCGGCCAAGGGCCTCGAGGATGCGCGCCGGGCGATCATCGACGCCCGCCTGAAGGAGATCCGGCAGCGGAAGGAAGGGCCGCCGAAGCCGGCCGACATGGCGCTCGGCGAGTCCGGCGTGACGCCGCTCGCGAAGGTTCCCGAACTGACGCGCGGCCAGAATCTGCTCGCGGAGATGGAAAAGAAGGCGAGCGAGGCCGAGAGCGGCGGCGACGCGAAGGACGCGGAACTCGCCCGGCTTGACGCGCAAATCGAGACGGCGCGGCGCGACAAGGGCACCGGCCTGCTCGAGCGAGGCGTCCATTTCGAGAATCTCGAAAAGTCATTCAAAGAGGGCAAGGAGACGCAGATGGTCTTCGTCGACATGGGCTTCCTGCGGTATTTCGACAACAAGGGCGGTCCCGAAGTGGGCGACGCGGCGCTCAAGGTCGCCGCGGACCTCATGGAGGACGCGATTGACAAGTCGGGCGTCGACGGCAGGGCGTTCCGCTACGGCGGAGACGAGTTCACCGTGCAGATTGACGGAGGACCGGATCAGGTCGCGAAGTTCCAGCAGGCGCTGGCGACGCTCCGCGAACAGGCGGGCGCCATACCGACGGGCAAGCGCGGCTCGGCGGACGGCTATTATCCGACCAGCCTGGTCTTCAACTACGGCGTGTCCGACAACAAGATGGCCGAGGACGTTTTCCGTTCGCTGCTCGAGGCGGGGAAATACGACGCCGTCGAGGCCGCGGACGCCGACCTCGCCGCCAATGCCAAAGCCGAGATCATGACGATCGTCGCGGACAAGGCCATCGAGGAGGAGAAGGGCGTGAACCGTTTCATGATGCTCATCGCCGAGCTCCGCGATCCGAAGTACGCGACCGACAACGCGAAGAAGATCCAGGTCGACAATCTCATCGCGTTCTCGAACAAGGCGCTTTTCGCCGAGGCGGGCGGCGCGACGTATCTGCGCGCGTTGGCGGAATCGGGGAAGGACGGAGAGACCATGCGCAAGGAGATCGAGTCGTGGGTCGCCGAGCGCATTCAGGAGAACCACGAGAAGGAAGGAGCGAAGCAGGATCTCCTGAGCCAGCTCGTGGAGGTGCATGGCAAGATCCGCTACTACGAGCGCGCGCTGTCCGAGGCCAGGCATGAGACGGCCGATGCGAAGCAGCGCAACGAAAAGCTGACCGCCGGGCTCGCCAAGGCGCAGGCGGAACGGCAGCAACTCATCGACGTCCGGAAGACGTTATCCGGAGAATAAGGCCGTATGAAGCGGAAAAAGCGGGTCCCGGCCCGCTTTTTTATTTCCCCGCACGGTTGACAAAACGCCGTTTCGGTGCTACGGTCCGACGTTCTTTCGAAACCGCATTTCCGAAATGACGAGGAGGCCGTGTCATGAACGATGCCGGCGCAAAGGTATTGGGATTTCCGCTGCTGCCCAGGATGCGCATCCGGGCGATCATCGAACGCTGCCCTGCGCTCGGCGCGGTCGCCTCCCGGCTTCCGCCGGAAGACGACGAACGCCGGATCGAGAGCGAGCGCGTGCTCGCGCAGGCGTTCACACTCCTGCTGCACCTGCCCTCGCTCACGCGGGAGCAAGCGGACGTCGCGCTCGGCCACTCGACCGACGCCGAAGCGCTGGCCGCCGAAGAGCTCGCTTTCGTCCTTCACGACCCGGACAAGGCGGAGCTCTATGAGGTCTGGCGCGACGTCTGGGCCGCCGAAGACGACCGCGGCACGCGGCAGTTCGCCCGCTACTGCGTGGCGCTCATCGCCCGCCTGTACCGGATGGAACACTTCGCGAAACTCGAGAGCATGCACGAGGATGCCGCGCTCTCCGCAAGATCCGCATGATGCGGGTCTTTTTTTGCGAGCAAATGACGGCATACGCAGTACCCAGTACGTAGGAGTCAGGATACAGGATTCAGTACACGGTGGTCAGACCGGAGAGCGACGAAAAAACGGGCTTGCGCCCGTTTTTTCCGTCTTCCGTCTTCTGCGTACTGTCGTCTCTTCCTACGCCGCCTTTTTCCCGAACAACTTGTCCCAGAAGCTCGGCTTCTTTTCTTCATCCTCGTTCGCCGCCTTCTTCTCGGCCTCTTCGCGTTCTTTCCGGCGGCGGTCTCCTTCGAGCATCTTGCCCACGTCCTCGGCGAACGGCTTCAGCGCGGAGGATATCGCCCGGCGCTTCTCGTCGGGGGACATTTCGCGCGGCTTCGCCGCCGCTTCTTTCGCCGCGGCCGGTTTCGGCAGTTCCGCGCGGGGAGCGGCGAGTCGTTTCTTCTGTTCCGTGGCCTTGGCGATCAATTCGACCCTTTCCTGGAGCTTCTTCGAGAGCGCCCTCATCGCCTCGGGACCGCTCGGCTGGGAATTCATCAGCATGAGCGCCTGGCGGTAGAATTCGCCGCCCGGCTCGAGCAGCTTCGAGGAGATCGATTCCAGTCCTTTGTCGTAGGGGTGGAGCGTCGTCTCATCGGCGACCGCGATGCCTTCCTTGAGGACGGAGGTAGAGATCCGGTCGTTCTCCTTCACCGCCCGCGCGATGACGGATCGGAATTCGTCCAGCTCGGCCTCAGTGAGCGCGTCCTTCGCCTCCTTCGGCCTCTCCTTGCGTTCGGCATGGAGCCGCTCGTACGCGTCGGCGATGGTCTTCCGTTCCTTCT
>JAVHQX010000222.1:0-6246 GCA_036171355.1 Patescibacteria group bacterium
CGAGGTCGTCGCGCAGCTCGAACCCCGCATCATCATCCCGATGCACTACAAGACCGGCGCGGCGAGCAAGCTCGAACCCGTGGACGTCTTTCTCAAGGCGATGGCCATCGCCAAGCCGGCGCCGCTCCCGAAGTTCAAGATCGCCGCCAAGGACCTTCCGCAGGAAGAGACCCGAGTCATCATCCTCGAACCGCAATAGCTATGCAGCAACGACATGACGAGTATAAGCGGCACATCGCACTGTGGGTGGCGGTCGGCGGCACCATGGCCGCCATCGTCACGCTGTGGGTCCTGATCCTGCCGTTGCAGCTGCGGGGCATGCGCATCTCCGGCGCCGCCGATGCCGCGCGCTGGAACGCGGCGCGCGGCGAAACGACGACGGCGTCGTTCAACGACGTTCTCGCCCAGCAGCGGCGCCAGCTCGACGCGATCGAGAAGAACACCGGCACGGCGGCCCAGGCCGGAAGCGCCGCGCTGAAGATCGACGAATTGCGCGCCAAGATCGAAGCCGCCTCAAAGAAGAACGAAGCGGCTCCCGCCGCGAACGAACCCGCGAACCCGTAATGACCGCCGTTTTCGGCACTGATTCAGGAAAGCCATGAACCGAACCAGCAAAGGCGGCAAGAAACAGCCGCCGCTCCCCATCGATTCGCCGGCGAACAAGGTGGTCGCCCGCAACATCAGCGACGAGGTCCAGGAGTCCTACCTGGATTACGCCATGTCCGTCATCATCGGCCGCGCGCTGCCTGACGCCCGCGACGGCCTCAAGCCCGTGCACCGCCGCGTGTTGTACGCGATGTGGGACACGGGCCTGAAGGCCAACGCCAAGTTCCGGAAGTCCGCCACCGTGGTGGGCGAGGTGATGGGCAAGTACCATCCGCACGGCGACCTCGCGATTTACGACACGCTCGTCCGCCTCGCGCAGGACTTCAACATGCGCTACCCGCTCGTCCATGGGCAGGGCAACTTCGGTTCCATGGACGGCGACAGCGCCGCGGCCATGCGTTACACGGAGTGCAAGCTCGCGGGCATCGCCGACCAGATGCTTTCGGACATCGAGAAGGAGACGGTGAAGTTCGCCCCGAACTACGACGGTTCGCGCGAGGAGCCGACGGTGCTTCCCGCGACGCTCCCGAACCTGCTCTTGAACGGCACGGTCGGCATCGCTGTCGGCATGGCGACCAACATCCCGCCGCACAACCTGGGCGAGCTGTGCGACGCGATCCACCACCTTACCGAGAATCCCGACTGCTCCGTCGACGACCTGATGGAGTTCGTGAAGGGTCCCGACTTTCCGACCGGCGGCATCATCTACGACCGGCGCGCCATCGCGCAGACCTACGCCACCGGCCGCGGCGGCATCGTCATGCGCGCCAAGACCGAGATCGTCGAGCGGAAGGACGGCCAGTTCAACATCATCGTCAATGAGATCCCGTACCAGGTGAACAAGGCCACGCTGCTTGAGAAGATCGCGCAGCTCGTGCAGGACAAGAAGCTCGAGGGCATCCGCGACCTTCGCGACGAGTCCAACAAGGAAGGCGTCCGCATCGTCATCGAGCTCAAGAAGGACGCGTATCCGAAGAAGGTCCTCAACCAGCTCTTCCACCACTCGCAGCTCCAGGACACGTTCCACGTGAACATGCTCGCGCTCGTCGACGGCCTCCAGCCGCGCGTGCTCAACCTCAAGACCGCGCTCGAGCAGTACGTCGGCCATCGCAAGGACGTCGTCCGGAAGCGGACCGAATTCGACCTCGCCAAGGCCAAGGACCGCGCCCACGTGCTCGAAGGCCTGAAGATCGCGCTCGACAACCTCGACGCCGTCATCAAGACGATCCGCGCGTCGAATGACAAGGACGAGGCCAAGGCGAACCTCATCAAGAAGTTCAAGCTGTCCGAGATCCAGGCGCAGGCCATCCTCGACATGCGGCTGCAGCAGCTCGCCAACCTCGAGCGCAGGAAGATCGAGGACGAGTACAAGGAGAAGCTCGAACTCATCAAGGAACTCGAATCCATCCTCCGGTCGCCGAAGAAGATCATGAGCATCATCCAGGGGGAGACCAAGGCGCTCAAGGAGAAGTACGGCAACGGGCGCCGGACGCAGATCGTGCCGCATGGCGTGAAGGAGTTCTCCGCGGAGGACCTCATCCCGAACGAGCCGACGGTCGTCCTCATGACGGCGGACGGCTACATCAAGCGGCTGCCGCCCGACACCTTCCGCACGCAGGAGCGCGGGGGCAAGGGCGTCGCGGGCGTGAAGACCAAGGACGAGGACGCGGTCGAGCACCTGTTCTCGACGAACACGCACGCCGACCTCCATTTCTTCACCTCGAAGGGCCGCGTGTTCCAGCTCAAGGCGTACGACGTGCCGTCAGGCTCGCGCACGTCGAAGGGCCAGGCGCTCGTGAATTTCCTCCAGCTCGCGCCGGGCGAGAAGGTCTCGGCCGTGCTCTCCGCCGAAGATACCGAGGACAGCAAGTACCTGATCATGGCGACGCGGACGGGCTTCATCAAGAAGACGCCGCTTGAGGATTTCAAGAACGTCCGCCGGAGCGGCCTCATCGCCATCAAGATCAAGCCCGATGACGTGCTTGAGTGGGTGAAGCCGACGGGCGGGAAGGACGAGATCTTCATCGTGACGTCGGAGGGCCAATCCATCCGTTTCGCGGAGAAGGACGTGCGGCCGATGGGCCGCACCGCCGCGGGCGTCCGCGGCATCCGCCTCAAGAACCGCGACCGCGTCGTCGGCATGGACGTGGTGAAGCCCGACGACGGCAAGAAGAGCGGCCTCGAACTTCTCGTCGTCATGGAGCACGGATTCGGCAAGCGCTCCGGCCTCGAGCACTACAAGACGCAGGGCCGCGGCGGCTCTGGCATCAAGACGGCGCACGTCACCGACAAAACCGGCAAGGTCGTGATGGCCATCGTCATCAACGCCAAAGAGGAGCGCGACCTGCTCGCGGTCTCCGACCAGGGACAGATTATCCGCCTGCCGCTCCAGCAGATTTCGCTGCTCGGCCGGGATACGCAGGGAGTAAGGATCATGAGGTTCAAGGAAGAAAAGGACGGCGTCGCGTCGGTGACGCTGGTATAGAAGGCGACAGGAGACGGGAGTCAGGTTACAGGGATGGAAACATCCGGCCTGAGGCCGGATGTTTTCCCTTTTAATGCCCTGATCCCTCTGAATCCTGATTCCCTTTATCCTCGCCATTAATGACGTCCATGCCTCCTTTCTGGTATCGTGCACGCGTATGCCAGACGCAAAGCCCCAGGGGATCGTGAACAGGATCGGCTCGTTCTTCCTCACCGTGGTGAAGAGTTGCTATGACATGGAGTGGTACCGCGTCGTGCGGTCGCGTCCGTGGACTAAGGCGTTCGCCTATGCCGCGCTGTTCCAATCCGCGCTCGCGCTGTTCGTCGTCGCGAGCCTGGCTTCGCGCCTGTTCGGAGCGGAGACGGCGTTCGTCGCGCACGTCCTCAGGACGTTCCCCGACGGCGCCGAGCTTTCGGTGAAGAGCGGGCATCTCTCGACGAACCTCCCCGAACCGTTCGAGGCCGGGTCCGAATGGCTCCGCGTCGTCTTCGATACCTCGTTCGGCGGCCTCGAACCCGCTGCCCGTTACAAGGACTTCGACGGCGTGGTCGTCGGCAGGGACGCCATCTTCTTTCCGCAGCCGCATTACATTTCTTCATCCTCGATCGTGACGCAGCAGCGCATCTATCGCCTGGCGGATTTTTCGGAGTTTTCGGTCACCAAGGCGCAGCTGCTCTCCTGGCTGCAGGCCTGGGGCGGCCTCTTCATCCTCGGCCTTCTCGTGCTGTTCGCGCTGACCTACCTGGGAGTCATGCTCGCGACAACCGTGGCGTTCGTGGCTCTCGCATCCGCGGTCGCGTACGGCCTCGGCCGTCTCTGGGGCGTCCGTACGGGCTATGCCGCGTGGTTCGCCGTCGGCCTGCACGCGGCCACGCTTCCGCTGCTCGTGAATTACGCGACGACGGCGGCCGACATCCGCATCCCGTTCGCCTTCACCCTCATCTATTTCATGTTCGTCGCCGCGGTCATCGCCGACGAGCGCAGCCAGCCGGTCCTGTCGGCGGAACCGCCTGCCCCGCCCGCGCCTCCGGCGCAGCCGGAGCCGTCCGGACCCAAGCCGCCGCGCCCGCCGCGGAAGATCGCCGCGCGCCCGCCGCGGGCGACGAAGCCTCCTGAGGGCCCGGTCGCAGGAGAATGACGCCGGAGGAAGAGGGGTGCGCCCCTCTTTTTTCGTCGCGTCAGCCGGGGCTCCGGGACTTGCTTTTTCCGCCCGCGACCTCCATACTGGCGTGTGGCGCGCATGCCGCGCGTCTCGTTCCTTGACCGCATTTTCAACCTCCATCGCACGCGGAGGCACATGTGAGAAGACAAAGGAAGGTTGCCGCGTTCACCAATCCGAACGCAGGCAAGAATACGCCCCGCGCCGGCCTCGGCCGGGTGGCGGCGTCGATACTCACGACCCCTTCGTGGGTCTACGACACGCGCACCCTCGAGGGGCTCGAGGAACGCTGCGAAGGGCTGCGCCGTTCCCGTCCCGACACCATCGTCGTGATCGGCGGCGACGGCACGGTGCACCAGACGCTGACGCGGATCATCCGCGAATACCAGCAGTCCGGGCTCTCGATGCCGCAGATCCTGATCATCCCGACGGGCACGATGAACACCGTCGCGACGACGCTCGGCCTGACCAGGCATCCCGCCATCCGTCTCGCCGAGCTCATCTCGGCGAAGATCAGCGAGAACCGGCCGTTCGACCACGTGCACTTGGCTCCGCTGAAGGTCAACGACGAGTACGGCTTCCTGTACGGGAGCGGCATCGTCGTGAACTTCCTCGAGGAGTACTACCGCGACAAGAACCGCGGCACGAAGCGCGCGGTGAAGGTCATCCTCGGGTCGCTCCTCCATGAGCTCGGCTGCCTGGTCACGTTCCGGAAGCCGAAGAACCCGCTGATGCGGCAGGTCCACGCGAAGATCACGCTGCCCGACGGCAACGATCCGCCGGTCGCGCCGTTCATGACGCGCACGGGCATCATGGTCGGCGCCGTCGACCAGATCGGGATGGGTTGCAAGGGCCTCCCCGATGCCCGCAGCCGCCCCGGCACGTTCATGCTCCGCGACACGGCGCTCTCCTTCTGGGGGCTCGCCGCCAACCTCGGTATGCTCTGGGCCGGCATGCCGATGCCCAAGACGTACGACGTGAACGTCTCTCGGCTGGTGGTCGACTACGAGCAACCCACCGTCACGCAGATCGACGGTGATATCAAGGCGCCGACGACCCGGGACGTCATCGAATGCGGCCCCACGCTTTCGTTCATCACCGGATGAACACCGACCCCGCTTTCCGCGGGGTTTTTCTTACGGCGAAAAACCCCGGGCGCGGGCCCGGGGTGTTTCTTACTAGAGCGCCTTGTAGACGTCCGGTTGCGGATCTCCGGATACTTCGAGCACCGCCCAGGCGCCTTTGTTCATGCGCGCGAGCGCATGGTCGACGATGACGTATTTCCCCGGGACGTCGACGGTGAACTCGACGATGCTCGCGCCGCCCGGAAGCACCTCGGTCGTCTGCACGTTCTTGAGCACGGCGGAACCATCGCCCATGGCCGCCAGCGGGTATACGGTGTCGAAGATCTCGCCGATGACGTGGAAAGAGGAGATCAGGTTCACACCGCCGTTGCCGACGTAGATGCGGATGTGGTCGCCGACCTTGGCGTGCATGCGAGGCGCCTGCTCGACCTTGCCGTTGAAGAGCACGTACGTCGGCCGGCCGTCGATGAGCGCCTGCGTATCGAACGCCATGAGACCCTTTTTGCCGATGCCACCGGCGGTGTAGAACTCGCCTTGCATGAGGTAGAACTCCTTATCGACTCTCGTCAGGCCGGCCTCGGGTTCGACGAGGATGAGCCCGTATTGGCCGTGCGAGTTGTGCGTGCTGACGTTCGGCATCGCGCAATGGTACTCGTACAGTCCGGGATTCTTGGCGAGCCAACGGAACGTTTTCGTCTCGTCGGGCGCGACCGTCGTCACCGCGGCGCCGCCCCCCGGGCCGCTCACCGCATGCAGGTCGATGTTGTGCGAATGGAGGCTCGTCGGGTCATTCGTAATCGTCAGCTCGACGGTATCGCCGACGCGCACGCGGAGCATCGGGCCGGGGACCTTGCCGTCGAAGGTCCAATAGTTGTTCCAGATGTCGGGAGCGATCTCCGACAGCACCTCTT
>JAVHQX010000223.1:0-1336 GCA_036171355.1 Patescibacteria group bacterium
GTTCGATCCCCGGCCGACCCACCAGAGAAAACGCCTCACCCCGCAGGGGTGGGGCGATTTCTTTTGTGTTGGTTTAGGCCGGGAATCGAAGGGTACGGCGAGGGCCGACGGGCATGTCGGCCCGAGACGACCCCGGCGACGGAGGAGCCATCACGAGGCTGAACCCGAGCGATGGCGGGGGAGGCGGATCCCCGGCCGACCCACCAGAAAAAATCCCTCACCCCGTGGGGGATTTTTTTGTCCGGGCGGCCGCGGCCGGCGGCGATCCGACCTTGTTTTGGACGAGCGGACGGGAAAATGAGAAAATGCGAATGCTATGGATAACGGGACGCAACAGGGCATCGGCAAGGTGGATGTCGAGGGCGGCGCGGTCCGGTTCTCGTACGCGCCGGACGGACAGGTCGGCGGCACGTTCGAAGACGTCGCGTATCGCGGCTCCGCGTTCGAGAGGTTGCTCCATGACGATTGGCGCGATGCCGTCGGCCGCGCCACGGGAGGCGTGAGTGGCGATACGCACGCCCGGCAGGTGGCGGTGGATGACATCGTGTCGAGCGCGCGGCTCGCCGAGGTGCATCGCGAGGCGCGCGAAACGCTCATGGCGGCCGGGAAAGGGGAAACGCCCGAGGCCGCGTATCTGCTTCGGTCGGTCATGGAAAAGCTCGACGGCATCAGGACGAAGTACGGCGACATCGTGCGCATGCCGGGTGAAGAAGCGCATGCGGGCGGAGGCCTGGCCGTGGAAAAGGCCCCTGCCGGTTTCGAGGATACGCCGCGGAAATACGGACCGGACGGCAAGCCCGCCGGTTACGACCTCTCGAAAGGCTTCGTCTCGCCAGCCAGCTTCCGCGCCTGGTTCACTTACGCCGCCGACGGCACCGTCGCCGGTTTCGCCGCGAACGCGAAGGTCGGCATGGACACGCTGTCGCGCGTGCTGCTCAAGCCCGATTGGAACGTCGCCTTCGAGGCCAGGATCGCGGCGGCGACGAGGCGGTCGTGGTTCGGCCGGCTTCTCGACACGCTCACGCGCAAGCCGCGCAAGGAGCCGGAGCAGGTCCGCGTCGAGATGACCGAACGCTTCACGTCGCTGCTGTTCTCGATTTTCGTCGCCAGCCAGGCGCTCCTGGGTCTCGACCGCGCGGGAATGGGCAAGCTGTACGAGGCCGGTTTCCTCAGGCGCGCGATCGACGACGCGAAAAAACAGGTCGTCGAACTCATGGGCAAGGACGTCTTCCTCTGACGGACGGCTCCGCTGGACGGCAAAAGAAAAACCCCGATCAAGACGATCGGGGTTTTGCGTGACGTTCATCGTCCGAGGAACCGGTAGGTCTCCCGGAAT
>JAVHQX010000224.1:0-6189 GCA_036171355.1 Patescibacteria group bacterium
GCGAAGGCGGGTGCGCTCGCGCGCCTCGTCCCCGAACTGTCGCCGCTCGCGGTCTGCGCCCAGCCCGCCGCCCATCACTCCGAAGGCGACGCCTGGACGCACACGACGCTCGCGCTCGCCAAGCTCCGCGGGCCGGAGTTCGCGGAGCTCTTCCCCGGGGAAATCGCCGACGCCTGCACGGCGATCGCCGTGCTCCTGCACGACGTCGCCAAGCCGCTCACTGCGGAGGTGCGCGACGGCCGCATCACCTTCTACGGCCACGCGGAGCGCGGCGCGGACATCGCGCTGTCGGTCGCGGAGCGGCTCCGTCTCTCGAGCGCGGGCATCGACGCCGCGCGGCTCGCCTGGCTCGTCCGCAACCACTTGTTCCCGAATCTCGTCGACCTCGACCACGTGCGCATGACGACGCTCCGGAAATACTTCCTGGACGATCCCGCCGCCGGACGGGCGCTCCTGCAGCTCGCATGCGCGGACGCCTCGGCGAGCGTGCGTCCGGACGGTTCGACCGACCTCGCGGCGCTCCGCCGCCTGCTCGGGGTGCTGCGCGACCTTGCCGCGCGATCGGCGGGCGCGAGCGGGCCGCTCGTCACGGGCGAGGACGTCATGGCGCTCGCGGGCATCGCGCCGGGGCCCGAGGTCGGCAGGATCCTCGAGGCGGTCAAGGAAGCGCAGCTGCGCGGGGAGCTCGACGGCGCGGACAAGGCGCGCATGTTCATCCGCGCGCTGCACACGGCCGACTGAAACGCGTCAAACCGAAAGCCGGGCGGCAGCGCCCGGCTTTTTCGATTCCGCATGATTACGACCGCTTTTTGGACGGCTTCTTGCTCATCATCTCCTGGACGCCTTTCCAGCTGCCCTTGAGCTCATCCCTGAGCTCGTCGAGCTCTTCCTCGGAGAGGGCCTTCACGCCGCGGTATTCGGCGACCGTCGTCTCGACGATCTTGCCGTACGCGACCTTGGTGAGCTTGCCGAGCTTCTTGGCGTGCGCGGCGACCTTGTCCTTGATGCGCAGCGCGACTTTCTCGAGCTCCTTGGCCTTCTTGTCCTTGTCCTGCACCGTGTGCATGAGGGCGGCGACCGCGCCGAGCACCGCGCCCGCGGCCAGACCCTTGATGAAGCCTTTCATGGTTCCCATAGGGGGGTGATGAATGGAATACGCGGACAGCGTAGCACGTTTTTGACTTCAGTGACAGCCGGACGTAGGTTCACCTGGTCTCCGTTTTGGGAGTCGTTCCTGCAGGAGAATAGCAATGGCGATGAGAATGTCCGCATCGCTCCTCGTGCTCGGTCTCACGTTCCTTTCCCCGTCGTCCGCGCGCGCGGACGCGCGCGGATCCCCGACGCTGCGCGGCAGTCCCGCGGCGCTTGCGGGTGAGAACGCGATGGCCGACCGCCATCGTCTCAGCCGCATCCGCGACGTCGACGAACTCCGGCGCTTCATCGATTCGGGACTCCTCGTCCCGATCGCGCCGACCGACGCTTATGACCTCGACGAGACGCTCGGCGAGGCGGACCCCGACAACGCCGCGCTTTACGCGCACGCGAGGCCATGGGTCCGTACGTTTCTCGACGAGACGCTCGTCGAAGGGCATCGCCTGCACGGCGACCGGTTCACGCTCACGTCGCTCGTGCGCACCGTCGCGTATCAGCGCCTGCTCCGCCGCCGCTATGCGGCCGCCGCGGGAGCCGTCGGCGCCCGGTCCAGGATGTCTTCGCATCTCACCGGTTCGACGGTCGACATCAAGATCATGGGGCTCTCGCCCGAGGCGGAATCGTGGCTGCGCAGCCGTTTCGTCGAACTTGAACGCCTCGGCGCCGTGCGGGCTACCGAGGAACGCGGTTCGAGCGTCTGCTTCCACGTCATGGTCTCGCCCGACTACGCGCGCCTGGCGCACCCGTCGCCCGTCGCGCCACCGCCGGCGCTGACCTCCGGCCGGTCCTCCCCTCGAGGACCGGCTTTTCTTTTTTTAGAGATACGAGAGCGAGGGATGTCTGACCCCGGCCAATCCGCGGCGGCAAAGCCTGGTTCCGCCGCAGGCGAATTTGCCGCCGCGGCTTCGAGTCCGTGCGCCGCGGGGGCGCACGGACGTGTCAGTGCCGGGCATCCCGAGCGTTATCCACAATTATTTATTTGACCCGCTCCGCGTTCCTGCTATCCTGCTTCCATATGGCTTTCGTCACCGTTTCGACGACCACGACGACCACGACCACGCGCAGAGCGGGGTAGGTTGCGTGCTGCGAAGCGACACGAGACCGAGGACCCCGCCCGAAGCGGGGTCCTTCCTTAATAAGGACGTCACACGCATATGATCGTGATGAAATTCGGCGGCAGTTCCGTGAGGAACGCCGAGGCGATGATTCAGGTCGCGGACCTCGTCGAACGGTACCGCGGCGAACGGCCGGTGCTCGTCGTCTCCGCGCTCGCGGGCGTGACCGACGCGCTCATCGCCCTCGCGGAGTCCGCGCTCGCGGGCGACGTCGACGGCGTCGAGGAAGGCATCGCCGGACTGCGGACCCGCCACCGGGAAGCGGCCATCGGGGTCGCCGGCGACGGCGCGCTCGAGTGCCTCGCGCGCATCGATGCGCTCGCGGGCGAGCTCGGGCACGCCCTGCGCGGCGTCGCCTATCTGCGCGAATTGTCCGGCCGCTCCCGGGACCTCATCGTCTCCTTCGGCGAACGGCTGTCTGCGCCGATCGTCGCGGCGGCGCTCGCGGCGCGGGGCATCCCCGCGCGCGCCGTCGACGCCCGCGCGCTCATCGTGACGGACGACCGTTTCGGTTCCGCGACGGTGCGTTTTCCCGAGACGGACGCCAACATCGAGGCCGCGATCCTTCCGATGGTCGAGACGGGCGCGGTGCCCGTGATCACCGGATTCATCGCGGCGACCGAGGACGGCGCCACCACGACGCTCGGGCGCGGAGGGTCCGACTACAGCGTCGCCATCGTGGCGGGAGCGGTGGGCGCGGCGGAGATCTGGATCTGGAAGGAAGTGGACGGCATCATGACCGCCGACCCGCGCGCCGTCGCCGACGCCGCCCTGCTTTCGGCCATCAGTTACGACGAGGCCGCCGAGATGTCCTTCTTCGGCGCGAAGGTCCTGCATCCGAAGACCATGATCCCCGCGGTCGAGAAGCGCATACCGATCAGAATACGCAACACCTTCCGTCCGGAAGCCCCCGGGACGGTCATCGGCGAACGGTCGGTGCCGTCGCCGCACGGCGTGAAAGTGGTCACCGCCATCAAGAAGCTCTCCATGGTCACGGTCGAAGGCAAGGGCATGATGGGCATCGCCGGTTTCGCCGCGCACGTCTTCGGCGTCGCCGGCCGCCACAAGATCAACATCGTCATGTTCAGCCAGTCGTCGTCCGAGCAGAACATCTGCCTCGTGAGCGAGGCGGGCGACGGCCGGCGGTTCAAGGCGGAGCTCGAACGCGAACTGCAGGAGGAGCTGTCGCAGCGGCTCGTCGATCGCATCGCCATCGAGGACGGCGTCGCCGCGGTCGCGGTCGTCGGCGAGGGGATGAAGGGCGCGCCAGGCGTCTCCGCCAGGCTCTTCACCGCCGTCGCCGGGGCCGGCGTGAACGTCCTCGCGATCGCGCAGGGCTCCTCGGAACGCAACGTGTCGTTCATCGTCCGCGAGGCCGACGCGGACGCCGTCGTCCGCGCGGTGCATCGCGCCTTCGCGCTGCATGAGATGAAGGAGGCCGTATGCGCCTGATCCCCGTCGCGCTCGTCGGCAAAGGGAACGTCGGACGCGCGCTGCTGCGGCAAATCGCGGAGGCACGGGACGCGCGTCTGCGGCGCGGCCTTGATCTGCGCGTCACCGCCGTCGTGGGCCGGACGGCCGGACTTTACGTCCAGGGCGGCATCGACGACGGCACGCTCGCGGACATCGCCGGGGGGCGCGCCAAGATGGCCCGCCGCGCGGAAGGCGGCGACGGTCCGGCCGGCGGCTGGGACGAGGTCACGGCGAACATCGCCGCATCCGGCGCGCTCGGCCAGATTGTCGTCGACGCGACCGCGGAAGACGACGCGCGCGTCCACGCCGAGTGGCTCAAGCGCGGCTGGCACGTCGTGACGGCGAACAAGAGGCCGCTCACCGGTCCCATGCTCCACTACGACGCGATCCTCGCCGGACGCGACCGGCCCGAAGCCCCGAGCTACCGCTACGGCGCCACGGTCGGCGCGGGGTTGCCGGTCATCTCGACCGTCCATGACATGCTCGGCAGCGGCGACGCGGTCATCGAAATACGCGCGGCCGTCTCCGGCACGCTCGGGTTCATCTTTTCCGCTTGCGAGGAGGGCACGCCGTTCGCCGCGGCCGTCGCCGAAGCAAAGGTCCGCGGATACACCGAACCAGACCCCCGCGAGGACCTCGCCGGCGCGGACGTCGCGCGCAAGGCACTCATCCTCGGGCGGATCCTCGGCCTCCGCAAGGAGCTCGGGGACATCCGGACCGAGAGCCTCGTGCCGGGGGCGCTCGCCGGCGCGGATGTCGAGACCTTCATGCGGGACCTCGGCCTGCACAGCCGCGAGATCGACGATCGTTTCCGCGCCGTCGCAAGGCGGGGGCGTCTGCTCCGCTACATGCTGACCGTCCGTCCGGACGGCGCGCGCGTCGGTCTCGAAGAGATCGCGCGCGAGGACGACCTCGGCCGCCTCAGGGGTCCGGAGAACATGTTCGTCATCCGCACCCGCCGGTACAACGCGGCGCCGATGGTCATCAGGGGTCCCGGCGCGGGCGCGGACGTCACGGCCGCCGGCGTCTTCGCTGACATCCTTCGCATCATCCGTCTTTGATCACGCTTTCCTCATTCCTTATGCCGCAACACCGCTATCGCGTCGGCATCCTCGGGGCCACCGGCATGGTCGGCCAGCGGATGCTGTCGCTCCTCGACGGCCATCCCTGGTTCACCGTGACCGCGCTCGCCGCGTCCGAGCAGTCCGCCGGCAGGGCGTACGCCGACGCCGCGGCCTGGCAGCTCGACGCGCCGATGCCCGCATGGGCGCGCGGCATGACCGTGAAGAACTGCACGCCCGATCTCGAATGCGACTTCGTCCTCTCCGGCCTCGACAACGCCGTCGCGGGCGAGATCGAGGAGGCGTTCGCCGCTGCCGGCTATCCGGTCATCTCGAACGCGAAGAACCATCGCATGAAGGACGACGTTCCGCTCGTCATCCCGGAAGTGAACCCGGACCACCTCGGCATGATCCCGCGGCAGCGCGCGAACCGCGGCTGGAAGAAGGGCTGCATCGTGACCAACCCGAACTGCTCGACGGTCGGCATGGTCTGCGCGCTCAAGCCTTTGCAGGAAAAATTCGGCGTGCGGAAGGCGCTGGTCACGACGATGCAGGCGATTTCCGGCGCTGGTTATCCCGGTGTGGCGTCGCTCGACATCCTCGACAACGTCATCCCGTTCATCAAGGGCGAGGAGGAGAAGATGCAGAGCGAGACGCTCAAGCTGCTCGGCAGCTTCGCCGGAGGAAAGTTCTCGGATGCGGATATCGCGGTCTCCGCGCACTGCAACCGCGTCCACGTCCGTGACGGCCATCTCGAATGCGTGTCGGTCGAGCTGGAGGAGCAGGCGTCGCCGGAGGAGGTCATCGCCGCTTGGCGGGATTTCCGCCCGGAAGTCGCGGGTCTGAAGCTCCCGAGCGTCCCCGAACCGTTCATCGTATATAAAGAAGAGGAGAACCGCCCCCAGCCGCGCCGGGACCGCGAGGCCGGGCGGGGGATGACGGTCAGCGTCGGCCGGCTGCGAAAGTGCCCCATCCTCGGCTACAAGTTCGTCGTCCTGTCCCACAACACCGTCCGCGGCGCGGCGGGCGCGGCCATCGCTGACGCGGAGCTGCTCGCGGCCAAGGGCCTGCAGTGAGCCGGAGAACGACCTTGCTGAGGCGGTCGTATCTTCGGAAACGCGGGTGTGGGCGGACGCGGCGGGCGCGCTGCCATGAAGGCATAAGTCATCGTTGATCCCGATCGTATGCACAAGGAAAAACTGTTCGCGTACGGGACGCTCCGATTCGCCGAAGTGCAGCTCGACACTTTCGGCCGGATCGTCGCGGGCGAGCCCGACGTGCTGCCCGGCTACACGATCGACTACGTCGAGATCGAGGACGCCCGCGTCGTGGATGTCTCCGGCCTGTCGGTGCACCCGGTGCTGCGGTCGACGGGCAACCCGGTCGAC
>JAVHQX010000225.1:0-6165 GCA_036171355.1 Patescibacteria group bacterium
GCGTACGATCTCTGCACGACCAACGGCACGCGACGCGACGGGGAGCACGTGCGCCACTGGATGCACGGCCGGTTCGAGGAGGCGCTGCGCGAGACGGGCCGTCCCTATGCCGTGCTGCGCGGCTCGCGCGAGGAGCGGCTGCGCGACGCGGTCTCGCTCGTCGACGCAATCCTCGCGGGAGCGCGTGAAAAGGCCGCGGCATGATCGCGGCGCGGAAGGGCCTTCCTCGGAAGGCCTTTTTTGCGACCCCCCCCTTGAACCGTTCCGCGCGATGTATTCTCATGAAGGGGATCCGACAAACGTATGACGGCGGTCATCCTGGCAATTTTGAGCGTCATCAAGGCGCTCCTGCTCGTCGCGGCGGGGCTGTACGTGCTCTGGCTGTTCTTCATCATTGCCGCGCCCGGGTACATGGAGGGACCGCCGTTCGTCGGTAGCAAACCGGAGGTCCTCGCGGCCGCCGCGGCGCTCGCGGAGCTGAAATCCGGCGAGACGGTCGTCGACCTCGGTTCCGGCGACGGCCGCGTGCTGTTCGCCGCGGCCCGGGTCGGCTGCAAGGCCGTCGGCTACGAGATGAACCCGTTCCTCGTGTTGCGGACGATCGCGGCGGCGTGGCGGCTCGGTCTCGCGGAGCGCGTCCGCGTGCATTGGGGAGATTTCTGGAAGGCCGATCTCTCCGCGGCCGACGTCGTCACGATTTTCGGATTCAGCACGATCATGGAACGGCTCCGTCGCAAGTGCGAAGCGGAACTGAAACCGGGCGCGCGCGTGGTCTCCTTCCGGTACCGCATCCCGGGTTGGAATCCGTCGTCCGAGCGCGATCGCGTCTTCCTGTACCGGCGTTGAACGCCGCGACGTTCCGCGCGGCCGGCGCATGGGGTATGCTGCCCGCATATGCCATCCTCTTCGCGACCCCGGGTCCTCATGTCCACGGCGATGACGGTCGACGGCAAGATCGGCACGCGCGCACGGACGCGGATCGCCATCTCGTCGCCCGAGGACGCCGCGCGCGTCGATGCCATCCGCGCGTCGTCCGACGCCGTGCTCGTCGGCGGCGTCACGCTTCGCCACGATGATCCCCGGCTCACGGTGAAGAACCCGCGCCTCGTCGCGAAGCGCGTCGCCGCGGGACTTCAGCCGCAGCCGATCAAGGTGACCGTCATCGGCAAGCTCACGCCGGCGATGGGAAGGCGTTTCTTCCGGACGGGCGGCCGCAAGGTCGTGTTCACGACCGAGAAGACCTCGCGCCGGCTGGTGAAGATGCTTGCAGGCGCCGCCGACGTGCGGACGGTCGGCAGAACGAAGGTCGACCTGCGCCGGGCCATGGGCATCCTCCGCAAGGAGTACGGCGTGAAGCGGCTGCTGCTCGAGGGCGGGGCGACCATGAACTACGAGATGCTCGCGGCGGGCTGCGTGGACCGTCTCCGCGTCGCGGTCGCGCCCATGACGCTCGGCGGCGAGGGCATGCCGACGCTCGTCGGCGGCGCCGGATTCGATCCGAAGCGGCCGCTGCGCCTGCGCCGAAGGAAGATCGAGATCGTCGGCGGCATGACCATCCTGCATTTCGACGTCGTCCGCTGAGCTTCCGCGTCCGCCTTGACCCCGTCCGCCGGAGCGGTAAGGTCGGGGCACCTTCCAAGGAGGTCGGCAATGGACAGGCTCACGGAACTTCGGCAGAGGTTCATTCAGGAACCGTTGGCGGCGTCGTTCGGGCTCACACTCGAGCGGCTCGCGGACGGAGAAGCGGAGTTGCGGCTTATCGTCAAAGACGAGCTTTCCATCGTCGGCGGCGTCGCGCAGGGCGGCGTGACGACGGTGCTTGCGGATTACGCCGGCGTCTACGCGGCGATGACGCGGATCCCCGCCGGCCACACGCCGGCGAAGCACATCGCCATCGACCTGTTGCGGCCAGTCAAGGTCGGCGAGGCGGTCCGCGCCTCCGCGCGCATCGCCGCCGAGACGCGCTCGACGATCATCGTGGTCGTCGACGTCGCGGCCGAAGACGGCCGCCAGCGCGCGTACGCGACCATCACGTTCGCGAAACCGAAGCCTTGATCGCGAAGTCCGGCCCTCTGCCGGACTTTTTTTCATCGCCGTAAGGATGCGCCTCCGGGACCGTCATCACTCCATGGAAGCCGGAACGCGATTCCGGTATCATTGCCGCATGCTTGTCCGAAGGTGCATCCTCATCCCCGCCGCGACGCTCGTCGCATCGGGCTTCATCGCGGCGCTTCCCGCGTCCGCGGCGGAGACGCGCGACATCGCGTTCCCCGCGGAAGGCGCGGCGACGTTCCGCGACGATTTCGGCGAGCCCAGGAACGGCCATTTGCACGAAGGCGTCGACATCATTGGCGTGAAGATGCAGCCGCTGCTCTCCGCGGTAGACGGCTTCGTCCGCTGGCTGGTCATTCCCGAGGCGTCCTGGGGATACGAGATCGTGCTCGGCGACGCCGACGGCTATTCCTACCACTACATCCACGTGAACAACGACACGCCTGGGACCGACGACGGCATGGGCGGCACGGAGCACGCCTACGCGCCGGGAATCGTCCAGGGCGCGTCCGTGCGTCGCGGCCAGCTCGTCGGCTGGATGGGCGACAGCGGCAATGCCGAGGACGTCGGCCCGCACCTGCACTTCGAGATCCGGCGGCCGGACGGGACCGCGATCGACCCCTACCAGAGCCTGCTCTTGGCCTCGCAGGACGGGGTATTCGATCCGGCGGCCGCGAAGGCCGCGAGTCCCGACATCAACACCGATCGCGGCATTCCGGCGAATCCCTCGGCCGGGTGCGTTTCCGGCGCGCGCATCAAGACCGCCTCGTCGAAAGCGGTCTATTATTGCGGCGCGGACGGGAAACGATACGTATTCCCGAATGACAAGACGTATTACACGTGGTACGCGGATTTCACCGGCGTGACGGTCGTATCCGACGCGGTGCTCGCCTCGCTGCCGATCGGTGGCAACGTGACGTATCGGCCAGGCGTGAAGATGGTGAAGATCCAGAGCGACCCGAAAGTCTACGCGGTCGACGTCGGCGGCACGCTTCGGTGGGTGGAAACGCCGGAGATCGCCGCCGCGCTCTATGGCTCCGGCTGGGCGAAGCAGGTCGAGGACGTTTCCGACGCTTTCTTCATCAACTACAAGACGGGCGAGCCGGTGACGAGGGCGCCGTGAGCGGCGGGGTCGTTTGTCCATGCGCGCCCGCAAGGTTACATTATCCGCGTCATCGCGGTCTTTCCGAAACGGAGGCGCACCATGCCCCCGAGAACGCCATCTGGCCAAGGATTCTCGTTTCCACCTGCATCGCCGACGCGTTCGGCCGCGTCCTGTTGACGCGGCACCCGCCTTCCATGAAGTGGCACCTGCCCGACGGCGAAGTCCGCCGCGGCGAACGCATCGCGGACGCGGTCCGGCGGTCAGTGCGGGATGATCTCGGCATCGAGGTCGCGCCCGACCCGGCCCCGTTCCTCGTGACCGAGACGATCGCGCCATCAGGCGCTCCGCACTATGTCACGCTGCACGTCGCCGCCGCGGCCGACGCGGACGCGCTCGCGCGAATCGTCCCGGGCCCAGGCATCGATCACCGTCTCTTTGCGCCTTCGCGCGCGCCGGAGGGCCCGATGCACGCCCCGACCCGGGCGGCGCTGCTTGCGCGGTTCGGCTGGACCCTCTGACCTCGCCCTGCTCGGCTTGTCGCGTCCCGCCACCGCCCCTGCGGGGCTTCGGCATGGACGCGACGCCTGCGCTCCCCACTCCGCTCACGCGGAGCGGGGCACCCCCCGGTTTGGGGGGTTTTTCGTTTGCCCGGTCGGACGGCGCGCGCTACAGTGGCGGCATTATGGAACGGCAGGACTTCGAGCGCCTGGTGGAAACGCAGTTCAAGGCGCTCCCGAAGCGCATCACGGAGAAGCTCGAGAACGTCGATTTCGTCCTCGTGGACGAAGCGAGTCCGCGTCAGCGGTCCTCGCACGGCATGCGGCGCGGCGACGAGCTGCTCGGCCTGTACGAGGGCGTGCCTCTGAACGAACGGCTGGCCGGATATTTCGGGGTGCTTCCGGACAAGATCTCCTTGTTCCAGGGGCCGATCGAACGCTGCAGCGGCACCGACGAGGCGACAATCGCCAAGACCGTCTACGACACGCTGCTCCACGAGATCGGGCACCATTTCGGCTTCTGCGAGAAGGACGTCCGCGCGCTCGAACGGAGGCGGAAGCGCCGCAAAGGTTGACACGGCCCGCCGCGCGCGGCAAGGTGACTGGCGCTCTTTCTCCATGGAGGTATCGGATGGACGCATTCCTGTCGTTTCTTCCCGTGCTCGCGTTTTGCCTGATCATGTGCGGTCTCGGATTGCTCGCCGTGCGCTGGGAGCGCAAACAGGCGCGGACGTGGGCGCCCGTCGCCGAAGGGGAGTTCGGCCGGGTGGAGCACCGTCAGTACACGTACTCGCACCGGTCCGGCGCGATGGTGCACACGACGACGCAGTACCGCGCGTGGTTGACTGTCGTGCACTTCACGGACGGGAAGGCGTTCACATTGCGGCCGTCATGAGCCGGACTTTTTTCCCCCCCCCCTGCGGGGGGTGGGCACGCGCGTGCGCGTGTACCGCAACGGTCTCGGCAGCCATCGTCTCGAACGCCTCGCCTGATGCGGGGCGTTTTTTTCATGATCAAAAAACCCCGACCGGAGAAGGTCGGGGTCGAGGGGTCAGTCCAGGTCCGTCGTGAAGACGGGCAGCCCGCGGACGCACTCGAGCGCGAGGTCCGCGAAGGCTTCCGGATGCTTGCGCAGGACGAACGGGTCCACGAACAGGTACCCGGCCGCCTCGAAGGTCAGCGCGTCCGCAAGCTTCTTCGCGACCGCCGCGATCGCGTCGGGCGTGAAGTAGCCGAGGAAGTTGCGGCAGACGATGAGGTCGTAGCCGGAACCGATGTCGTCCGTGAAGACGTTCGCGACGCCGAACGAGAGGCGCGACATGCAGGCCGGATCGACCAGGCCCGTCACGTACTTGGGCAGGCCCTGGAAGGTGATCCGGCCGGTGCGGGCGGCCTCGATGCAGGAAGGCTGCACGTCCTTGCCATGCACCATGAACTCGCGGAGGCCGGCCTCCAGGCATTCGATGGCCAGGCTGCCGCCTCTTCGCCGTGCGAACACGGCAGCGACAGGATGTGGGCGCCGTCCCGCTTCGCCAGGTCCGGCAGCGCGGTGCCGCGGAGGTAGGCGAGTTCGGCGTCATCGAACCGCATCAGGCTGGTCTCGTTGGTGACGAGGTTGCAGCGGAGCTTCTCCTCGAACGTCATGGCGGAGAACGTCTGCTCGCCGGCCCAGTGCTTGCCGCGGCAGCCCGCGTCGAGCAGGCGCTCGAGGTCGCCCGGGCCGGACGATGCCGAGACGATCGCGAGGAGCTCGGCGATGTAGCGGGACGAGGGGTCGAGCCTCGCGGACTCGCGGGCGATGAAGCGGCGGACGTCGTTCATGTCCCTCATGGGTGCCTCCGGGTAAAGGGCGGATGTCGCTGTTCCGCGACCGACCTTTTTAGCACGTCCTGCGGCCGGGATCAATCCGCGGACGCCCGTTGCCCGCGACGCGCGCCGCGGGTTACACTGCCGGCATATGCCTGACAAGATCATCAAAAACGAAGAAGAGTGGAAGAAGGAACTGACGCCCGCGCAGTACAGGATCCTCCGCGAGAAGGGGACCGAGGCGCCGGGAACGGGCGAGTACTATCGCTCGAAGGAAAAAGGGATGTACCTGTGTGCTGCCTGCGGCCAGGAGCTGTTTTCTTCCGACGCGAAGTACGAGTCGGGGAGCGGCTGGCCCGGCTTCTGGGAACCCGTGAAGGGCGACATGGTGGAGACGTCCGCGGATACGAGCCTCGGGATGCGGAGGGTGGAGGTCTTGTGCAGCCGTTGCGGTTCGCACCTCGGTCACGTCTTCGACGACGGGCCGCGGGAGAAGACAGGGAAGCGGTTCTGCATCAACTCCGCGTCGCTCAAGCTCCGGAAGAAGGAGTGAGTCGGGGAGTCGGGAGAACAAAGAACGGAGATAAAAGACGGATGTGCGATCACGGCCGTCTTTGTTCTTTCATCTCCGTTCTTTGTTCTCCGCTCTTCCTCTCCGTTCCCCGCTCTTCCGTCTTTTATCTTTTCCCTCCCGCCGTAGTATCA
>JAVHQX010000226.1:0-6087 GCA_036171355.1 Patescibacteria group bacterium
GGACCTTCAACACCGCCGCAGACACCGCGCCGCCGGGCAACGTCAGCCCGTTCACGGCGACCGCCGGCAACCAGCAGATCACGCTCAACTGGACGAACCCCGCGGACCCCGATTTCGCCAACGTGAAGATCGTCCGCAAGACGGGCAGCGCGCCGACCGGGCCGAGCGACGGTTCGCAGGTCTACAACAGCAACGGGACGTCGTACGTCGACGCCGGCCTCGTGAACGGAACGACCTACTACTACGGCGCGTTCGCCTACGACGACGTACCGAACTTCGCATCCGGTTCGTTCGCGAGCGGCACGCCCGCGGGCCCGCCCGACACCACTCCGCCGCCGAACGTGAGCGGATTCTCCGCCGCGTCCGGAAACCAGCAGAACGCGCTCAGCTGGACGAACCCGTCCGACCCTGATTTCGTCGGCGTCCGCGTCGTCCGTAAGACGGGCGGTTTCCCCGCGGACCAGAACGACGGGACCATCGTCTACAGCGGCAGCGGCGAGGCGCATCTCGACACGGGCCTCGCGAACGGCACCATGTATTATTACGCGGCGTTCTCGTATGACGGCCCGCTGAACTTCTCGTCGGGCGTCCAGGCGTCAGGCACGCCGACCGCCCCGCCCGACACCACGCCGCCGTCCTCCGTCACGAACCTGCAAGCGGTGGCCGGCGACGCCGTGGTCCAGCTCCAGTGGACGAACCCGTCGAGCCTCGACTGGGCCGGCACGCGCCTCGTCCGGAAAGTCGGCGTCAATCCATCCAACGCGAACGACGGCATCATCGTGTTCGACGGCGCGGGCGACAACCAGCTCGACATCAACCTCGTCAACGACACCGAGTACCATTACGGCGCGTTCGCTTACGACCCGTCGCTGAACTTCGCGCCGGGCGCGTTCGCGACCGCGACACCGAAGAGCGGCGCCCTGCCGCCGCCTCCGCCGTCCTGTTCCGATTCCGACGGCGGCAAGGTCTACGACGTCCAAGGCACCGTCACCGTCGATTCGAACAACTACATCGACCAGTGCGTCGACACGTCGACGCTGACGGAGAACTTCTGCGAGGCCGCGGCCAAGAAATCCGAAACGCACGACTGCGGCACGGGCTTCAAGTGCGCCACCGGCCGCTGCACGCCTGACATCGTCACGACCGAACAGTGCGGCAACGGCATCTGCGCGGGAAGCGAGAACAGCACCAATTGCGCGATCGACTGCCCGGTCATCCAGAAGCTGCCCGAGGTCCAGCAGGTCGCGCCGACCGTCACCGCGGCGCAGAAGCTCGGCATCGGCAACATCCAGTTCCTGGCCACGTCCGCGCGCATCAGGCTGGCCGTCGAGAACGGCGCCGTCTCCGCGTATACGGGCATGACCATCGTGGTGTACCTGCCGAATTCGTCCATCCAGAAGCCCATCAAGACCGCGCTCGTGAACTTCGGCGGCTCGTCGTATCCGATGAAACAGACGCACAGCTTCGAGACGTCGATCGTGACGCCTTCGCAGACGGGCTCGTTCCCGATCTCCGTCAACATCGGCTACGACGACGGCACGTCCGACTCCGTCGACGCGGCGGTCATCACCGTGCCGCGCGGCTCGGTGTACGAGGTCGTCGACGGCAAGAACGTCCCGGTCGGCGGAGCCCGCGTCTCGCTCCTCGTCGACACCGGCGGCGGCAACTACGGCGTGTGGAACGGCGGTCCGTCAGGACAAGGGAACCCGAAGACCACGGGCGATGACGGCGGATACACGTTCATCATCCCGCCGGGCACCTACAAGCTCGTCGCCGAAAAGGACGGGTACATCACGAAAACGACGCTGGCGTTCCCCGTCGCCGCGGGCAACGTCATCACGACGCCGCTCCTCCTCATCAAACAGCCGACGAACATCCAGGAACAGGTCGCTGCCGGAACGCAGCAGGCGATCGAGAACGTGCGGGAGGCCATCAGCAACCCGATCGTCGAGCAGCAGGCCCAGTCAGTCGCCGCGCCGACCGCCGTCGCCGCCGCCGTCGCGAACGTCGCCCTCGCCGGCACCGCGACCGCGACCGCGGTCCCGTACCTGCTGTACGTCTACAGCTTCTTCGCCCACCCGCTGCTGCTCATCGCGCGCCGGCGCCGCAAGAAGTGGGGCATCGTCTACAACGCGCTGACCAAGCTCCCCGTCGACCTCGCCATCGTCCGCCTCATCGACGGCAAGACCGGCAGGATCCTCCGCTCCGCCGTGACGGACAAGGACGGCCGCTACTTCTTCATCGTGCAGACCGGCGAGTACAAGATGACCGCGGTCAAAGCCGGTTACGTGTTCCCGACCGTCTACCTCAAGGGCGCGAAGGAAGACGTGAACTTCATCGACCTCTATCACGGCGAGGAGATCAAGGTGAAGGAGGAATCTGCCATCACCGCGAACATCCCGCTCGATCCCGTGACGGTCGAAAAGACCCCGCGCAAGATCATGCTCGAAGGCATCGGCCGCCGCTTCCAGAAGAGCCTCGGCGTCCTGTCCATCGGCGCCATGCTCGTCGCCGCGATCATCACGCCGACTCCGATCATGCTGGCGCTGCTCGGCGGCAACGTCGTCATGTATCTCGTCTTCCGCCGCCTGTCCATCACGCCGAAACCGAAGAACTGGGGCATCGTGTACGACGACGCGACCGGCAGGCCGGTCCAGAACGTGGTCGCCCGCATCTTCGAATCGAAGTACAACAAGCTGCTCGAGACGCAGGTCACGGACGCCAGGGGCCGTTACGCCTTCCTCGTCGGCAACAACATCTATTACGTCACGTTCGAGAAGCCCGGCTACCAAAAGCAGCAGAAGGGCCCGCTCGACCTGTCGCAGAAGGAGAAGAAGAAGGGCGACGTCTCGCACATCGTTGCGGTGGACGTGAAGCTTCATCCCGCCGCCGGAGGGGCGCCGGGCGCGAAGAAGTCCGCGTTGCCGCCTCCGCCGCCCGGACTCGGACAGCCGCCCGCGGAGCCACCGGCGGCGCAGGCTCCGGCAGCGCCGGTGGCGACGGCTCCGGCTCCTGAAGCGTCGATGTCGCCCGCCGCCGCGCCCGCGCCGGCCGCGTCTCCGGCAGCAGAAGCGCCGAAGGCCGCGTCTGCTCCGAAGGTGCCGTGGGAAGTGCAGATGCTCGCGCGTCTGAAGAAGGGCGTCGGAGAAGGCGGCGCAGCTCCGGCTAAGCCGGAACCCGCAGCGCCCGCGGCACGGGCCGCGCCCGCTCCGCCGCCCGCGGCCCCGACGCCTCCGCCGCCAGCCGCCGCTCCCGCACAGGCAGCCGCAGCGGCCCCGGATCCGCCGAAGCCGCCGCGACCTCCTTCGTCCGCTCCGCCGCCTGTCGCTCCGCCGGTCGCGGGAAAGACGGAGCCGATAAAGCTCATCGAGGACCTCGAACATGCCCACCCCGGCCTTACGATGATCGAAGATGCGCCGCGCGCGCATCCCGACGTGAAACCGATCGAGGACGCCGCCTCGGCCCATCCGGGTGAGCAGCGCGCCATGACGAATCCGCTCGCACAGGACCAGGACAAGGAAGACGACAACCTTCCGGGACCCGATGATGCGGTGAAGGAGCTCTAGTAAACGGAAGCCGGCCGTCCCGCTCTCCATAGAGAGAGAGGAGAGCGGGATCCCGGTCCCCGGTTACAACGTGGACCAAAAATATGCGCAGGCTCAGCAATGCACGTTTAGCGTTCGAAATGGCCATGCGTAGGACCGCGGCTTCTTTCCAGAGGCCTGTTTCGGCGTACCTCGGCGTAACCTGCCTCCTCATTGCAGCCCTGTCGTCTCTCGTCGTTTCCCTTTCATCTCCCGCCCTCGCCTCCGGCCCGAGCACGAACCGCATCCTGAACTACCAGCTCCGCCTCACCGACACGAACGGCGTCCCGGTCGCCGACGGCACCAAGGACATCAAGTTCACGTTCTTCACCGCCTCCTCCGGCGGCACCCAGCTCTACTCCGCCTGCTCCTCCGACGGCACCGCGACCGGCACGCCGGCCGCCGCCGTCGTCACCTTCACGAACGGCCAGGGTTCGTTCCTGATCGGCGACACCACCATCACCTGCGCGACCGGCACCGCCGTCGCCATCCCTGCGACCCTCTTCGACAACACCGCCATTTATCTCGGCGTCACGGTGAACGCCGACGCCGAGATGACGCCCAGGAAGCGCATCGTCGCCGCCGGCTATGCGCTCAACGCCGACAAGCTCGACGACCTCGATACCAGCAACGCCGGCGGCGCGAACGCCTTCGTGCCGGTCACCGACGCCTCCGGCCTCTTCACCCTCACCGGCACGCCGACGACCACGACCGCCGTTATTACCGCGAATCCCAGTGCCCCGCCCGCCAACGGCCTCATCATCGAAGCGAAGAATAACGGCGCGTCGCTCTTCAAGGTCGACGCGGAAGGCGACACGACCATCGCCGGCTATCTCACGACCCCCTTCGGCGGCTACGGCAGGTATGAGAACTACGTCACTTTCTCCGAGCAGTTCAACAACGCCGCCTGGACCAAGGAGAGCACCATCGCCTTCACGGCGAACAACCAGACCGCCCCCGACGGCCAGACGACCGCGGATACGATCACGGCCGGCGGCGCGGCACCGACGAATGCGGTCGTCCAGGCGGCCTTCGGCGCCCCGGCGACCTCGAACACCACCTGGACCGGCAGCGTCTGGATGAAGATGACCGCAGGCACGGCAACCGTGAACCTGCGCATCAGCAATGCTTCGACGACCGGTACCGTTTCGGCGGCGTCCGTGACCACCGCCTGGCAGCGCTTCTCCGTCACCCAGTCCTTCGGCGCGGCCCAGACCGGCACCGCCAACTTCCGCATCGAGACCGGTACCGGCACCAACATCGTCCTCTGGGGCGCCCAGCTCGAACAGCAGTCGACGACCGGTGTCTATGCTTCGACGACCTCGACCGCCATCACCGTGACGGGCAGCGGCCTCGTCGCCGAGTCGGCAGGACCGCATCTCTTCAGGAGCGGGTACGTCGGGATCGGCGCGGCGGCGACCAATCCGACCGCGCCCCTCACCATCGACGGCGGCAACGTGACGAACCAGCCGACCATCCTGCTGCAGCATCTCGGTCCCGGGACGACAGGCATCCGCCTTGATCAGAACGCTGGCGGATCTCTGGAGATCGGCAATCTCTCCGGCGCTCCTTTTATGTACAGGACGACCAACCGTACGCAGCGGTTCGAAGTGCTGAACAGTGCGTATGACGCTGCCCCCCAGGCCTTCCTCTTCACCCAGGACGCATCAACGCCGGCGAGGACCACTTTCGTCATTCAAGGCATCACCGCGCAGACCGCCGATCTCGAGCAGTGGCAGAACAGTGGCAGCACGGTCGTCGCAGCCGTGAGCGCGACCGGAAATCTCGCCGTGAACGGCGGCGCCCTCACGACGACTTCGGCGACAGCCACGCTCTTCAACGCCAACGCGACCACGGTCAACCTCGGCGGCGCGGCCACGACCGTCGCTATCGGCGCCTCGACCGGCACGGCGACGATCGCGAACGCGACGGTCAACCTCTCGAACGGCGTCCTCCAGACCGCCGGCACCCAGCGCATGTCGAACGCCGGCGCGCTTTCAAGCATCACCGGCTATGCGCAGTCCTCCGGCAACTTCTCGATTTCCGGCGCCGGTACCTTCGGCACGGGCACGGGCGCCGTCTCCCTGAACGGCGATACGAGCGTCGCGGCCGGCAAGGCCTTCACGCTCGGCTCGAACGCAGGCGATCTCACCGGCGCGAACGGCATGATGTCGTACAACACCTTGACCGGAAAATTCCGCTGCTATCAGGGAGGCGCGTGGACGGATTGCGTGAGCACCGGCGGCGGCATGAGCATCGGCGGCACGGTCACGAGCGGCACGGCCGGCTCCATTCTTTTCGTGAACACCGGCCCCGTGCTCGCCCAGGACAACGCCAATTTCTACTGGGACAACACGAACAAGCGGCTTGGCGTCGGTGACAACACGCCCGCCGCGGCGTTCGTCGTCGGCAGCGGCGATCTCTTCCAGGTGGACGGCGCCACGGGCAACGTCACGACCTCTGGCGACGTAGCGGTGAACGGCGGCGACCTCACGACGACTTC
>JAVHQX010000227.1:0-6083 GCA_036171355.1 Patescibacteria group bacterium
GGTAGTTGTATTCCTCGTAGCTCAGGATGGTGGCGAAGGCGATGATCATCAGGAACACGCAGAACCTCGGCTTCTCGCGCGCGCACAACCAGTCCATCGCCTACGCGAAGGCGCAGCTCGGCCGCGAAGGCGAAGAGCTTTTCATGCTGGTGACGAATCCCGACATCATCCTTGAACCGGACTACCTCGCGACGTTGCTCGATTCCGTCGATCGGCGGCCCGAAATCGGCAGCGCCGCCGGCGAGCTGCTCAAGGTCAGGGAGCGGGGGGAGGGCGAGCTGCGCGAGGGCGAGCGGACGTCGGTCATCGACACGACGGGCGTCAGGATCTACAAGAACCGCCGTTTCGCCGAGCGCGGAGCGGGCGAGACGGACGAGGACGGCCGGTACGGCAGGACCGAGGAGGTCTTCGGCATTTCCGGCGCGCTCGCGCTCTATCGCATGTCCGCGCTCGACGACATCACCGCGAGAGGCGAGTACTTCGACGAGGATTTCTTCGTCTATAAGGAGGACATCGACGTCGCCTGGCGGCTGCGCCTGCGCGGCTGGGCGGCGCTCTACGTGCCGCGCGCGAAGGCATACCATTACCGCGCGGCCTACGGCCGGGAACAGGCGAGCTTCCTCGAGGTCATTCGCGGGCGCCGCGGCCGGTCCAGGGTCGTCAACTACTTCTCGTACCGCAACCACCTGCTGCTCCTCCTGAAGAACGAGCAGATTGCCAATTTCCTGCTGGACATGCCGCGCATCGCCTGGTATGAACTGCGCAAGTTCCTCTATATCCTCGTCGCCGAGCCGTCGACGCTCCGCGCCATCCCGTCGTATTTCGGCCTCCTGCCGAAGATGCTCGGCAAGCGCCGCGCGACGATGCGGAACGCCCGTGCGAAGGCCAAGGACATGAGGAAGTGGTTTTCATAGACAAAGATGAAAGAGCGGAGAGAAAAGAGGAAAGTTCCTCCGCGTTCGTCATCTTCTCTTTCTCTCTCTTCGCTCAAGATTCTCGCAATGGACCTCTCCATCGTCATCCTCAACTACCGCAGCAAGGGCCTCGTCAAGCAGTGCGTGAAGACGATCGGTCTTTACGTTACGAAGGCTTCGTACGAGATCATCGTCGTCGACAACGATTCCGGCGACGGCGTCGGCGAGATGCTCGCGGAGCGGTTCCCGGAAGTCCGCTTCATCCAGTCGCCCTCGAACGTCGGCTACGCGGGCGGCAACAACCTCGGCGTCCGCGCCGCGCGGGGCCGTTACATCGTCATCATGAATCCGGACATCACCGTCCGCCCCGGCGCGCTTGACGCGATGGCCGCGTTCATGGACGCGAACTCCCGCGTCGGGATCCTGGGTCCGAAGCTCGTCCATCCGGACGGCAGCATCGACCCGTCCTGCTACCGTTTTCCGACCTACGCCATACCGATCTACCGCCGCACGCCGTTCGGGAAGCTCCCGGCCGGCCGGCAGGCGGTCTCGCGCTACCTGATGGAGGACTACGACCACCAAGCGACGCGCGAGGTGGACTGGCTCCTCGGCGCGGTGCTGATGGTCCGCCGGAGCGCGCTCGACAAGGTCGGCCCGCTCGACGAACGGTACTTCCTGTATTTCGAGGACACCGACTGGTGCCGCCGCTTCTGGAGCGCGGGCTGGAGCGTGGTGTATTTCACGGGCGCGGAAATGGTACACTACCATGAGCGGCTTTCCGCCCAGGGCAACTGGCTCACGAGCCCGTTCCGCCGTTCCACCCGCATCCACATTTCGAGCTGCATCAAGTATTTCCGAAAATAGAAGGGGGTCGAGGCGCAAAAGGAGCGGGCGTGAGGCTTGGGGCCCTCGCCCGTTCCTGTATACTGGCGCCGTATGCGGCAGCAGGGGGCCGCCGCGCTAACCGGAGGGTCGACCTCCATGCCATATGCGAGATGCCAAGGGGAAGACGTTCTCCGGCTCCGTGTCCGTTCGGTTCGCCCGACTGGCTTTAAGCGCCGGTTTTTTGTTGGCCGCGACGGGCTTTTCGGCCCAGGCGGCGCAGGCGGCCACGTACGACGCGACCGGCTTCGCGCCGGCGGGCCTCGCCGGCATCGGCGGCCCCTGCACCGCCTCGACCGCGAACGCGCAGGCCTTCGCCCCCGGCTACTTCGACGGCAGCGAGACCGTGTACGGCATCGCGGGGTACTTCGCCATCTCCTCGGGCTCGCTCAGCCTGATCATCCGCCCGCACATCATCGTCGGCACGACCGACTTCGACTACGGCAGCAACGTCTCGTACACCCTCACCACGACGCCGCAACTCATCACGTGGGACTTCCCGTCGCCCGTCCAGATGTCCGCCGCCCAGCAGGTCGGGGTGTGCTTCGACACGAATCTCGCGGCGGCGGGGATCCAGCTGGTCGGGGACCAGGTGACCGGAACGGACTACAGGAGCGGCGCGACCCCGCTCAATTCAGACGCGCGATTCGCGCTCGTCATGGCGCCGCCGTTCTCCCTCACGGACGCGCAAGCCGTCCCGGGCTACGGTTCGGCGGACGTCACCTGGACGACCGGCGTCAGCGGCGACTCCGTCGTGAAGTACGGCACGACCTCATCGTACGGCTCGGTCGCGAGCGGCGCTTCCGGGACGTCCCATGCCGTCACCCTTTCCGGGCTCGTTCCCGCAGAGTCGTATCATTGGCAGGCCTGCACCACCGTCGGAGGGCGGACGGTCTGCAGCGCGGATCGGACGTTCACGACCCTCTCGCAGCTTTCCGGCCTCGCGCAGTACGCCGCCGGGTCGTCGTCGCCGCTTCCCGAAGGCGGAAACCTGGACGGGGCGGCGGGCGCGGACTTTTCGGCGTCGGTGACCTCGTTGTCCGGCGGCTCCGTCCGGCTTCAGGTGGAGGTCAGGCCCTTGTCGAAGGCATTCGACGACGCTGACCCCGCGTTCATTCATACGTCTCCTTCGACCGCGTCCGGTTCCGTTGCGGCGGTCGCCGTCGCCGCGTTTCCCGCCGGCCAGTACCACTGGCGGGCGAGGGCGATCGAGTCCGACGGGAGCGCCTCCGCTTGGCAGGAGTTCGGCGCGTCGTCGGGGCCCGACTTTTACGCGTACGGCGCCACGGGCATGTCGCAGCCGGATTACAGCCAAGAGGTGCCGTATTTCGGCGGCACCATGCAAATCGGCCCCGCGGATTGGGTGCCCGGGGGAGGCGTCCTTCGGTCGCTCGAGATGCGCCTCGAATGCTCGACGCAGAAGTGCGCGGACGCCGCGTGGCACGTGACGGTGACGACCGCGGCGTTCTCCGAGACCTCGGAGGCGCGCTCGGTGCCGTTCGATGCCGCCGCGGAGTCGTACGGGGCGACGGTGGTGTGGTCGTCCTTCACGGGATCGGTGATCGACCTGGATACCGAGCCCGTGAACGGTTTCACGCTGGCCTGCGCGACCGGCTGCGACGGTCTCGCCGCACCCGACATGCCGCAGGTGATGGCGTCGATCGCGGACAGGCTGCCCGACTCCCGCTGGAGCGGCGCGGAGAACGACTGTACCCCGTACTACTGCGACGGCACGCAGGACGTGTACTTCGTCTTCAACGCGCCTGCCCCGGCCTCGTCCGTTTCCGCGCTCGGTCAGTACGCCTCCGACGGCGCCACGCCGGTCGTCGAGGGCGCGACGACGTCGGACACGGGCGCCGTCCTCAAGGCGGCCGTATCCTCATCCGTCGGCAACCGCCTCAAGCTCCAGGTCGAGCTGAAGCCGTCTGGCGTGCCCTTCGACGGGACCGGCCTGATCGAGTCCGGATACGTCGCGTCCGGCTCCGCCGTCCCGCTGCAGTCGCCGCCGCTCGCCGCGGACCAGTACCATTGGCGCGCTCGGGCGGTGGACGGCGCCGGCGTCGCGTCGGCCTGGACCGAGTTCGGGACTGCGGGGAACGTGGATTTCGCGGTGGGCCCGATCATCAAGGTCGCAGTCATTTTCGCGGACCTCACCGGGGATCCGTCGACGACAATGGACGATGTCGTCCATGCCGATCCGTCCACCCTCGCCCAACCCTGTAAGCTTCTCGATTCCAACGAGCCGTATGCCCTCGGAAACCCGGACGCCGTTACCGGCGCGGACGGTTGGGCGAAGTACTACCAGGACATGTTCTACTGCGTGAACGATTACTTCGCCGAAAATACATACGACACGATAAAGTATCAGTTCGCGCTGCTCGATAACGGCGGCACATGGTTCAAGGTGGGCGGCTTCGATTCGGATGGCCGTGCGAAAACGGAAGCGTACTATGGTGCCGATAAGGAGGGCGACCTTCTGCAGGACGCCGCCAATGCAGCGAACCTGGACACCTCATCGTATCAGGCGCTCGTCGTCGTCCACGCGGGAGATTCGGAACAGAGGCTGAAAGACACAACGAAGATTTATACGTCGACTTTTGTCCCGGCACAGCATCCTCTGCAGGTGGCCGTGATTTCTCGTCACGAAAAGCTGGGCGCATGGGTTCACGAGCTGACTCACGTCGCGGGTCTTCTCTTATCGGCGACTGAGCAAACCGGAGCACCGGACATGTATGGCATGGACGGCTCGGAAAAGAATTTTTGGGAGATCATGGCGGACGGATCATACAACGGAGGAACCGCAGACGCCGCCGGCTATGCGGAAGGCACCGATCCCGCACCGATGGGCGCGTACGTGAAGCAGTTTCTCGGTCTCATGACCGAGGACATCAAGCCGAAGTCCTCTTACGGAGAGTATTGGCTCAACTCGCTTGCCACGAGCAGCCTCGGCGACGCGGCATACCGATATAATCTTTCCGACGACGCCTCGTCGACTGCGACGCGTTACTATCTTTTGGAACCGCGGATCCGCAATCTCGGCAACTGGAATTCGTCAATGCCGGGCAGCGACACGAGTGATCTGTTGCTCTATTACGTTGATACTCACGGATATCCGGAATATGGCTACAGGGTGAATCAAGACAGCAGGGGTAATAATCAGTACAAGGCTTGGAGTGAACTACGAACTGTCGGGCGACGCGCGGCCCTGTCGCCGACCGGCCATACGTACTCAGACCTTTTCAACTGGCTGAAGATTGGCGCAGTGGGTCAGCGTGTCGAGGGAGACGCGCTGCAGATCGAATCCGAAATTTCGCCGTTGCAGGCCATTGATTTTCCGGCAGTTTTTCGTGGTGCATCGATGGACCCCGCCGCTACGCTTTGGGAGGAAACAACATCATTATCACCCTCGGGAAATGCCGGAGTTCCTTCCCCCGCTAATGCCACGAATCTCGGGTTAAGCGTGGGTTCCTACAGCAGTACAGATGAGGGATTTGGGCCTGGGGGTTTACGGGCTTATCCGCAAGATTACGTCCGCGGGTTCCTCATCCTGTTTATTTTGCTGCTCGCGCCGCTCATGGTGGCCTCCATATTCTTCTTTGGTCGTAATTTCAGGGTCTTGCGTGCCAAGGGCATGGCGGCGACGTTTAAGTCGCTTTCGTTTTTGGGCAGGAGCATTGTCGTGCTCACCGCCATCTGCATAGCGGTCGCAGCGTGCTTGTTCGGAAGCGTGATCATACTAGAGATGCAGGAGCAGAGTACGGGCATGGCCGCCTTGCGCGAGCCCCGCTGGACGCGTCCATTCAACCTCAGATATTCTCCGCCAACAGAATCGGCCGTAAGCCCTGACCTCGACCTTCATCTCTGGTGCCCTGATGGTCGCCATGTCGGTATGAACTACGCGACTGGCGAGTACGAAGTCCAGGTCGACGGTGCCATCACGAGCGCGGACGCAGCAAACACACCCGAATGGATTTATGTCCCCGATGGCCCGGAGAACTCCGGCTGCAAATACGCCGTCTCCGCCCACGACAATGCCGCCTTCCTCGCGGCGAACCCCAACGTCGCGGCACAGATTGCCGACACGACCGATCGTTATTCCATCGTGAGCGGGTACGTCGATCCCGCGAGCGGCATATACACCTCGGCCACCCTCGCCGACCAGACGATCCAACCCGGCGCCGAGGTCGTCCACGCCATCTCCGGCACGACGGATGTCGCGATCGCTCCGGGCTTCGCCGACGTGACGCCTCCCGTCACGACCGCGACGTTCGTGGGCACCCTCGGCGC
>JAVHQX010000228.1:0-1294 GCA_036171355.1 Patescibacteria group bacterium
GTTTAGGCATACGTGCGCTGGCAGATGCTTTGGAAAAAGAAGGCATGGAAGTGATCGCCTTCACCGACTACCGCTCGGCGCTGGTGCAGAAGCCGACCATCGAGCAGCTGCTGCCGATCGTCCGCATCGCGGGCCTCGGCGAGGTGCAGGAGGCGGCGGAAGGCAAGCCCCCGAAGAGCGGAGGAGAGGCCCTGAAGATCGCGCCGACCGGCCCGCACGAATACCTCTTCGAACCGTCTCCCGAGAAAGTCCTCGACATGATCCTTCCCCGCCTCGTCGAGGCGCAGATCTACCAAGCGCTGCTCGAATCCTCCGCATCGGAACACTCGGCCCGCATGATGGCGATGCATTCCGCCTCGGACGCCGCGAGAGACATGATCGACGGACTCACTCTCGCCTATAACCAGGCCCGGCAGGCGGGCATCACGCAGGAGATCGCGGAGATATCATCCGGCAAAGCCGCGCTAGAATGACCCACGACATGCATATGAATGGAAAAATCTCACAGATCATCGGACCTGTCGTCGACGTGAAGTTCGAGGGCGGCGTCCCGAACATCGAAAACGCCCTTGTCGTGGAACGCGAGGGCGGCGTCCTCGTGCTCGAGGTCCAGCAGCACGTCGGCGGCGGCGTCGTCCGCGCCGTCGCGATGTCGTCGACCGACGGCCTGAGCCGCGGCATGGCCGTGAAGGACACCGGCAGCCCCATCTCGGTCCCCGTCGGGAAGGAGACGCTCGGCCGCATGTTCAACGTCATCGGCGCTCCCATCGACGGGATGCCCGCCGTGAAAACGAAGAAGAAATATTCGATTCACCGGCCCGCGCCGAAATTCGAGGACGTTTCGACCAAGGCCGAGGTCTTCGAGACGGGCATCAAGGTCATCGATCTCATCTGCCCGTTCGTGAAGGGCGGCAAGGTCGGCCTGTTCGGCGGCGCCGGCGTCGGCAAGACGGTCGTCGTCATGGAGCTCATCCGCAACATCGCGCAGGAGCACGGCGGTCTCTCGGTGTTCGCCGGCGTCGGCGAGCGCACCCGCGAGGGCAACGACCTCTACTACGACATGAAGGATTCCGGCGTGCTCGACAAGACCACGCTCGTCTTCGGCCAGATGAACGAGCCGCCGGGCGCCCGCGCCCGGGTCGCGCTCACCGGCCTCTCCATGGCCGAGTACTTCCGCGACGAGGCGAAGCAGGACGTGCTGTTGTTCATCGATAACATCTTTCGCTTCACCCAGGCCGGCTCCGAAGTGTCCGCGCTCCTCGGTCGCATCCCGTCGGCCGTCGGCTACCAGCCG
>JAVHQX010000229.1:0-6049 GCA_036171355.1 Patescibacteria group bacterium
CCCACCCCTGCGGGGTGAGGCGTTTTCTCTGGTGGGTCGGCCGGGGATCGAACCCTGCGATTGGCCATCACGTCATCCACAGCGGATGAATCCAAAAAACAAAAAAGGAGCGTAACCGACACGAAAACCAGGGTTGAGCGTTTGCAGCCCTTCGCATTGTTTGCACCTGTAGTTCGGCGTAACGTGGGCAACCGGCGGGCAACGCCCTGGAACCGTGTCGTGGCCCGATTCAGTCACCTCATCCCAAGAATCGCATATGAACGAAGAGCGCATCACTCCCATGCCGACATCGGAGTTCCTCACGGTCAGGGAACTCGCGAAATATCTCCGTATCTCTTCGACGAGCGTGTACCGTCTCGTCGAGCGACGGGACCTTCCCTTCTACCGGATGTCCCAGAAGCTCCTCTTCAACCTCACGGACGTCGAGGCGTACGTGAAGAAGTGCCGCACCGAGGCGTTCGAGGAGCCCGTGGCGAGGCGGAAACCGAACCCGGTGCAGTAACGGACGGACCGCCTCTCCCTGTGGGCACCGGCGCTCTATGAGCGACGGTCGGGAGGGAGGGCGTTTAATTTGAAATAGCCGGGCCAGCGGCCCGGCTATTTTCAGAGAAGGGTTAGGTTACAAGCGTCTCCCTGCCTTTGCCCCAAAGATCATCCGCGAGCGTCAGGCGGAAACCGCCAAGCCAGTCCAGGAACGAACCGAGAAGACTGCGGATCCCGCTCGGGAGAGGAGTCGCCTCAGAAATCCCAGGGTCCTTTTTCGCATGACCCTCGGTGTCCAAGCCCTTCTTCCTCGCGAACTCCCTGCTGAGCGGCGTCGGGATGGCGTGCCTGATGTGCTCGGTCCTGCCTTTGTGGCGGATGGTCAGTTCGACGCCGGTGCCGCACGTCCAGCAGGAGCCGACGTCGGTCAGCGTGAACTGGAGGGCCTTGTAGTCCTCGTTCACGTCGGTCGAGAGTTCAGGATAGTCGGCGGTGAAGCCCTCGGGCGGGGTGACGGTCACCGTGATGCCCCAGTCCCCGGAGGGGGCGTCGAAGACGAAGGGGTAGAGCTCCTGGGTCTGCGACCACTCGACGTACTCCGGTTCGATGATGTAGAGAAGGCTCCCGGTACGGGTGGTGGTCTTCCCCGGCACGGAAGTGCCGTTCGCCCGGACGATCACCTGGAGGAACTTGTCGACCGTTTCGGCTGCGGCGACGGGGCCGGAGGAGACCCCGGCGACGACGTTCGTCTGGGGGTCACGGGAGAGGATGAGGTAGTCGCCGGGGAGCACCGTGATGCGCGCGAGGCCGTTCGCATCGGTTGTGGCCGAAGCATCGGGAGTGCAAGTCGAGAGGACGGTGCCGTCGTCGTGGGGATTGAAGCCGATATTCGCGGCGCAGGAACCGGAGGCCTTGGTGTAGGCGTTCACGCTCGCTCCAGCGATCGGAGATTTGGTCGAGCCAGGCTGGGTGCCGGACTGCACGGTGTGGCGGTCGAAGGTGACAGAGACCGTGCCGGTCGCGAGGATGGCCCAGTTCGCGGAGGCGGGGGTCTCATCGACGTTGCCGGCCTGGTCGGTCGCCCGGACCTCGAAGGCGTGGGTGCCGACGGCGAGGCCGGTGTAAGCGGTGGGGCTTGTGCAGGCGGTCCAGGCTCCTGAATCGAGGTTGCACTCAAAGATGGAGTTCTCTTCGGTCGAGTAGAACGCGAACGTCGCCGAGGTCGAGCCCGTCGAGCCGGAGGGGGCGGAGTCGAGGACGGTGTCGGGGGCGGCCTGGTCGATCCTCGCTTCAAGGCTCTTCGTGGCCTCGGCGTTGCCGGCATGATCGGTCGCGCCGAAGAGGACGAAATGGGTGCCGTCGTCCGAGAGGGTGAAGGGCGCCGTGTAGTCGAGCCAAGTGAGGCCGCCGTCAACGGAGTACCGAATACCAGAGACGCCGGTGCCGTCGGCGCCATCGTCGGCGGAGAGGGACACGGTCACGGGAGAGACGTACCAGCCGTTGGCGCCGGACGCGCCGGAGAGGGTTGCGGTCGTCGTCGGAGCGGTCGTATCGACGATGCCGGCCCCGATGCCTACGTCCGTCGTGCCCGAGACGGCGTGGACGATCTCGGCCCCCGGTTGGATGACCTGGTCCGCGAGGGTCGTCGAGGTGAAGATGCCCGTGGCCGGGTCGATGTACCGGGCGTACACGTCATACGAGTCGGAGGCGTCGGCGAGCTGGCTAGCGATGTCGGGATTCTGGGCCAGGAACTGCGCGTTGTCGTGGGCCGAGACGACGTGCTTGCAACCGGCGTTCTCCGAGGTCGGGGGGAAGAGTATCCACTCAGGCATTCCTTGATTGTCGCCGCTCGCGATGGCATCGGCGATCTGAACCTCGTACTGGCCGGTGGCGTAGTTCACGCCGACGTGGCGGCCGTCGGGGCAGTACACGTGGAGGTCGAGGTCCGTGGTCAAGTCGGGCGCATTGAGGAATTTGACGTACTTACCAAATATCCATGTCGAGGCCGGCGGTGTCAGTCCTGTCGACCGATAGTAGGCATTCTCTTTTTCGACGAGTATCGCTGTGATAACAAGCGCTATTACCGATAGCACAGACAGGGTCAGTGTGATGTGTAGAGCTATGTCCGTAACCTTCGTTCTGCGAGGCGATGGCCGCGCCTTGCCGAAAAAGAAGATGCCGAGGGAGGCAGAAACCAGGAGCAGCAGCGAAACAACACTGAGAAGTCGCAAGCCGCGAAAATACGTTATTGGGCTGGGGGGGAAATTCTCATACGTCGCAAGTCTTGTCGGAGGGCTCGACGCGCCGGGAGGTGTTGCAAGACCGGTCTGCTCAATGCCCGATGCGAGAGAATCGTCCAGCCGACCCCTGGGTTCCATATAACCCCCAAGCATCACCCTCAGGTAGTCCGCCGGACCTATCGGATCGATGTCAACAAGCGTCTCATGCTTGCCGTTGAACACCTGTGCATCATGTGCGGTGAACCTGACGCCGTGGAAATAATCCCAGAACGACTGATTGATGTCGGGATCAAGTACCCCGTGCTGGACCACTCCTGGTATCCCGATATGCCATTTCGCGATATCGGGAATGATATGGGTTACGTTGTTGCTGGACCTTGTCGTATAACCGTATTCGCTGTGACCCCCCGTGTTAACGTAATACAAGACGAGGTTGTTCGTGTTATCCGTGGGAAGCGACGAGGACCACGTACTTAAATTCTTTGTACGACCTTCAATCAAGTAATATTTCGATGCTACTTGGGGATCAACGCTTGTGGTGTCCGAAAGGTTATAGCGGACGATTTCATCGCCGGGACCCGTCGATTCCAACGAAGTCACGGGCACGTCATGAGGATGCGAGGCCGCGGAATACGCGACCGTTTCATTCAACCAGCCCATGAACTGCCGGCTGAAAACGCTCATGGTCGACGGATCGGAACCGTCGCCTCTTTCCTGGCCGATATCACCGGGACCGCCGTTAAATCCTCCCCTCGCCATCACATCCCACTTCCCCACATTGCCCACCGAACCGTAAAGATCGGGCGTGGTCATGCCGCGGTCGGACAAATAGCCCACGACGTGGCCCAGCTCATGAACCCATGCGCCTAACGGGTCATTTTCAGCTATCACGATTTTTTGGATGCCGTCCTGCTCGAACGTAAGGGCCAGCGTCTTCACGTGACTTGGATCCTCCGTGACGTCAAATGAAGAACCCGCGTGCACCGTCATGGCTATACGATAGCTCGGATCCAATCCTCCGACTTGCGCTATCGCGTCGCGGGCGAGCAAGTCCGCATTATCATTGGTGTACGATGACTCGGGCGCGGCCAGATCGTACCATTGCTCGCTACTATCGAACGGAACGAAATCGAATTTAACCTTCCCGTAGGAAATCTCCTCGTAATAATCTTTGACACAATGGAGCAAATCCAAGTAATACGCGCGCGTATGGCCGACGTGCGTAGGCCTCTCGATCTTGTCGAGCTTACAAGGCTGGGCAAACGTCGTCGCGGAATCATGCATGACGTCGTCGGCGGTACTGTTCGGGTCGCCCGGCATATCCGCAAAGATCACCGCCACTCTGATCGACGTATTCACCGTAAAATCCACGTTCCCCGCCGTCCCGTATTCCTGCCAAGGCGACGCGTTCCCGTGATCGTCGACGGCCCGGGTGCGCCATTTATATTGGTCGTCCGGCAGGACCGGTGATGACACGGTCGCGACCGAATCCGAAGCGACGAATGCTGAGTCATGGAGGTAGGAAGTTTCCGCGTCGTTGAACGATGAGCCGTAGGGCCGGAGTTCGACCTGTAGCCTGACCGTGCTCGCGGAATCCGATGCGACCGTCGCCTTGAAGACGGCTCCGGTGTCCGTATCCGTTCCGCCCTCGGGGATAGCGGTCGTGCCGTCTTCCTTGAACTGGCCGAGGCCGGAGAGGGTCGGCGCCGGGCTCGCCGCGTACACCTCGAACCAGGGGGCGCCGTAGTAGCTGAACTGGTCGCGGAAGGTGAAGCCGGGGACGTCGCCGAGGACGAAGCTGCCGTAGGCGACGGGCCAGTCCGACCAGCCGACGTTGCAGTTCGAGGCGCAGGCGACCGAGAACCATCGGGTGCCGGTCGAGGCAGACTCAAAGAGGAGGGATGGCGTATCGGGGAAACTGAACTCGATCGGCACGGGACTCGGCGGCACATACACCGCGGCGCTGTCATGCGTCGTCTGCACGCCGGAGTCGACGCGCGCGAAGACGACCTTCCATGTGGCAGCGAGGCAGTTCGGGCTGTCGCAATAGAGTTTGAGACGGAGGGATGCGAGGTTCGGCGCGGGATACGCCCCGTACCAAGCTGTCGCGGTGTTGCCGATATCAAAATAGCCCCCGTAAGGGCCGTTCGTCCGTTGCGTCCTGTCCTCGGCGTAGTGCGACCAGTAGAGGGTGGAGGCAAGCGCGGTTGGTACGAAACCAATTAAACAGAGCAGTCCCGAAAATATGGCAAAGAACATATGTCGCCCCGCTTGCCGTCGAGAAATGTTGCTCGGCCATTCGTTGGCTTGTTGAATCATAATGCGTTCGCAATTATCAAAAATTAAGTTGAGAAAAAGCGAGGGAGACATAGAGATGCCCCGCTAAGAGCAGAGCTAATCCGCCGACTACGATGTAAAGGAGAACGGAATGAAGACGAGTCCTAAAATTGACTGCAAGTATTGCAAGGGATCCCACAAGAGCCACAATATTGGTTCCCAAAATGATGTGCGGTGGACACGGGTAATGTAGGAGCCGGATGTCGAGCCCCTCGACGGCATAGCATCCCGCGAAAGCGGATGCCGCCGCCGGGATCAAGATGAATAGAATAAAGACGACGCCTATTAGTTTCGGCGCGGGCCATTTCTTAAACATAATGGTTACTTCATTCGAAAGTTATTAGGCGGTAAAACGATTTCCCCGACAGTGCGATGAGCGTTGTGGCAATCCAAAAAGAATTTTACTCCTATGCGGGAAGGATAAGAATGGGGCTAACTTCGGCCAAACGTGTCGCGAAGGACACGAAGACCCGGCATTCAGCTTCCGCGGGCCCGCTATCCTGAAGCCACAACATAATCGCGGGGCCGCGCGTTCCGATACCAAAAGAGACGTTCGTCGCCGGACATCTCCCGTGGTTTTTTTGGTCGGAGCGACAGGGATTGAACCTGAGACCGGAAGTCGCGGGACTTTTCCACCACGCGTCGCCAATAGGACGCAAAGAGCCAGTAGGCGGCGCCGGAGTCCGTCGATAAACTTTGGGCAACAAAAGGTGCGTCTTAAGTTCGACGTGCCGGGCATATACCCAAAGAAAAACCCCCACCCGCGTGGGGTGAGGGTTTTTCGTGGTGGGTCGGCCGGGGATCCTCCTCCCCCGCCATCGCTCGGGTTCAGCCTCGCGATGACTCCTCCGTCGCCGGGGTCGTCTCGGGCCGACATGCCCGTCGGCCCTCGTCGTACCCTTCGATCCCCGGCCGACCCGGCGCAAAAGAAACAGCCCCACCCCTGCGGGGTGAGGCGTTTTCTCTGGTGGGTCGGCCGGGGATCGAAC
>JAVHQX010000230.1:0-1293 GCA_036171355.1 Patescibacteria group bacterium
CGATCGGCGACGACCTCCGGGTCGCCGTGACCGTCGCCGCGACGCCCGCGACGCAGGAAAAAGGCCTGTCCGGCCGCGAAGGGCTCGGGGCCGACGATGGCATGCTGTTCATCTTCGACCGGCCCGATACCTACGCCTTCTGGATGAAGGACATGCGGTTCCCGATCGACATCATCTGGATCCAGAACGACGCCATCGCCGACATCACCACGGACGTGCCCGTGCCGGTCCCCGGACAGGAACTCCCGGTCTATTTCCCCAAGATTCCCGCCAACCGCGTCCTGGAGGTCCCCGCGGGTTATGCCAAGGCGCATGGCCTCCGCATCGGGATGGCCGTGACCGCTCATGTTGACAAGGGAAAGGGGGTCAGGTAATCTCACGGTACTTCGCGTAAACACACGCGTATTTCGTTTACCGCACTTATGGCCAATCTCGCAGTCATCCAAACGGGAGGCAAGCAGTACCTGGTGAAAGAGGGCGACACGCTCCGGGTCGAGAAGCTCGAAGTCAAGGACGGGGATACCCTGTCCTTCGACGCGCTGCTCGTCATGGACGAGTCCGGCAAGGACGTGAAGGTCGGCGCGCCCGCCGTCAAAGGCGCGACCGTTTCCGCCAAGGTCACGGGTTCGGGTAGGGCCGACAAGGTGGTCATCATCAAGTTCCACGCCAAGACGCGCTACAAGCGCAAGGCGGGCCATCGGCAGCCGTTCACGGCGCTGAAGATCGAGGCCATCAAGGGCTGAAAAAAGGATCCCGTCCGGCCGCCGCCGGGCGGGATTTTCGTTTTTCCCGGTTGACGGAACGGCGCGCGGGCCGCACCGTGCGGCCACGGCTCTTTCACGGAAGGACGATCATGACGTACCGCAGGGAATCCCTGGGGCGGATGGCGGTGTTCCTGCTGCCGTCCCTTTCGCTCAAGTCCCGCGACAAGGACGGGACGCTGCTCGAGGAGCGGATCCACCGCTTCCTCCTCGCGAACTTCAGCGCGTACACCGCCCAGGCCGGCAACATCTTCGGCTATTGGAAGGACGTGCGCGGGCATGACGTCTACGGCGAGCACAAGGTCTACAAGGTCTCCTTGCGAGGGCAAGGACCGCATCGCCATCCTGGAGGCGTTCCTGGCCGAGATCGCCGTGGCGATGGGCGAGGAGTGCATCTACTTCGAGACGGGCGAGGACGCCTGGCTCATCTATCCCGATCCGCAGACCGGCGCGCCATGAGCGCCGATTTTTTCATGATCTTGGTTTCAAGAATTTAACGCAACGAGTTTGTTGAAGGCCTCGTCGGGCTTGT
>JAVHQX010000231.1:0-6045 GCA_036171355.1 Patescibacteria group bacterium
CGGGACTCGAATCGCCCGGAAGATCCTACACGCTCGCCGCGGGTACGTACGTCGTGAGCGAAGATCCTTTCGCGGGATATCATTCCAGTTTCAGCGGCGACTGTGACGCCGGCGGCAATGTCACGCTTTCCTCCGGTCAGGACAAGACCTGCACGATCACGAATGACGACGATATACAGCCATCCGCGCCGCCCGCGACCCTGCACGTCATCAAGACGGTCATCAACGATAACGGCGGCACCGTCGTCGCTTCGAGCGCGGTCATTCATGTGAAGAGCGGTCTGGGAGATGTCGCCGGAAGCCCGCAGGCGGGCGCCGGATCGCCGGGAACGTCCTATACGCTGGCGGCGGGCATCTACAACGTCAGCGAGAATTTCTTTGCCGGATACGCCGTGAAGGTCGGGGGAGACTGCAACGACAACGGAGACATTTCACTGGTCTCGGGCGACGACAAGACCTGCACGATCACCAATAACGATATCGCGGGCGTGCCGCCCACGACGACGGTGACGACGGTCGTGCCCCCGGTAGCGCCGCCGCCATCGGTGCCGGCCGACTGCGACATTTGCGGAAAGCTGCAGTACGAGGTCTATATCATCAATCCGAACCTGACTGAGCGGCACTCCGGCACCGCCTGGGTGCGAGTGACGGACCGCGGGAACAAGGTCATGCGTTATTCGTTCGAGGACAAGACGCTCGATCCGAAGGACAAGAACTATGATTATAACGATGCCGTCGTCGACGTCGATTATACGGACTGCAAGCACGTGCGTTTCCTTTTCGTCAGCTCGGACGCTGACTGGAAGCACAAGATCAGGTTCAAGGTCACGATCAACGGCGTGAAACAGTCCGATACGCTGGTCACGAACGATTCAAGGGCCGTCGTCGGCACGGCCAAGCTCGTCGACGCCACCGCAGGAGTCAAGATCGGGCTTGCCTGTCCGGCTGGCGCCCCGACACTGAAGGGCAAGATCCTTCTGCAAGTCCAGCAGCATGGCGAGGCCTGGTACGTGCATCCGATGACGGGACTCAGATATTACATGAAGGACGGTCCGACCGCCTACGGCATGATGCGGAACTTCGGTCTCGGGATCACCGATAACGATCTGGCGACCATCCCGAGCGTCGATAGCGTGGATGCATTGAAGGCCTCCCAAAGCGCCTGCTCGACGGTCGCCCCGGCGAATGCGGTGAAAGGCAAGATCCTTCTGCAAGTCCAGCAGCATGGCGAGGCCTGGTACGTGGACGTCACGAAATGCCGCCGCCTGTACATGAAGGATGGCAATGCCGCCTATACATTGATGCGATTCCTCGGATTGGGAATTACCGATGCGGATCTAGCGAAGTTGACGATCGGTTTGTAAGTGTCGGATCGACAGTCGTAAGTTCTGAATACGTCCAAGACGGGCAGCCACAAAAACACGCCACTTTCGAGTGGCGTGTTTTTGTGCGCGGGCATGCACATGTACCCGCCGCCAGGGTTGACTTTCACCCGTTTTCGTGCTTAAAAATACAGTCCGTTTTCCGCGGACGCCGTACCTTTTACCCTTACACAAGGAGCTTAATCATGTCCGACCTTTCCGTTTCGCACGAAGGTGCGCAGGCGCGTTTACCCGCGTTCTGGAAGCTCATCCCGATGCTTGCCGCGGCAGGCGCGTTCGTCCGGCGGACCGGCGGTCTTGTCGCCAAGTCGCTCCGCAGGGGTGCGTCGGTCATGCTCGCTGCTGCGATCCGGCTCGGGGAGGCGATCGGTTCGATCCGGCTTCCCGTGCGTCATGCGACGCACCTGCGCGTGACCCGGCAGCTGGAGCGGTTCGAGGGCGACGTCATCGCGTCCGTCCGCAGCATCGAGTGCGGGGAGAAGCGTACGCGTTCGCTCCTCGCGCTCGCGAGGACCGCGTACGAGATCGGCCGCGACAACCGCCGGTTCCTGGAGGCCGTTCTCGAGGAGCTGCGGGTGGAGCACTACTGGCTGCGCAAGCAGCCCAGGATCTTCTCCGCCGCGCAGATCGCCTGGACCGCCCCCGGCGATGACGGCGCGACCGGCACCGCGGCGTCCTACGACATCCGCTATTCGACTTCCGCGATCACGGACGCGAACTTCGCCTCCGCGACGCAGGTCACCGGCGAACCCGCTCCGGCCGCCGCCGGCGCCAGCCAGACGATGATCGTCTCCGGCCTCACCCCGTCCACGACGTACTTCTTCGCCATGAAGACCTCGGACGAGGTGCCGAACGTCTCGGCCCTCTCGAACGTGCCAAGCCTGGCCACGCTGGCTCCGCCCGACACGACCGCCCCGGTCATCGTGACCTCCTCGATCGAAGGCATCATCGATGTCGCGGCGACGGTCCACGTGACGACCGACGAGGCCGCGACCGTGAAGGTCTACTACTCGACGACGACGCCGGTCGACACTTCGACCGCCGCGCATGTCGACGACGCGACCCTCGCTACCTCGCATGACGTCGCGCTCTCCGGTCTCGCCGCCGCCACGACCTACTACGTGGTCATCGTCGCGACCGACGCCGCGAGCAACGCGACCGCCTCGACCGAGACGAGCTTCGACACCACGGCAGCGCCATAAGCGCGCGTGAACGGAAACACCCCGATCGATCGGGGTGTTTTTCGTCTCGTGCGGAAGGGAGGGCTCGCCTTTTATAGCCGACGCCGGCTGACTTTGGCCCCGCGCAGGGTACGGTGGCGCGTGTTCATTCGGAGGTAGTACCATGGAAAACCTGAATCCGTTCCAGCTGGTCCAGCTGCAGTTCGACAAGGCGGCCGACCTGCTCGGACTGCCCGACGGACAGCGGCGCTTTCTCAAGACGCCGAACCGCAACCTTTCCGTCGATTTTCCCGTGCGGATGGATGACGGCTCGATGCGCATGTTCACCGGCTACCGTGTACAGCACAACAACGCGCGCGGCCCGTACAAGGGCGGCATCCGGTACGCGCCCGAAGTCAGCCTCGACGAGGTGAAGGCGCTGGCGTCGCTCATGACCTGGAAGACGGCCCTGGCCGACATCCCGTTCGGCGGCGCCAAGGGCGGCGTCTGCTGCGATCCGCGGGCGATAAGTCCCGGCGAGCTGGAGCGCATGGCGCGCCGGTTCACCTACGAGATCGGCGACATCATCGGTCCCGAGACGGACATCCCCGCGCCGGACATGGGCATCAACGCCAACGTCATGGCCTGGATGCTCGATACCTACTGCATGGGCCAGCGACGCGACCTGTTCGGCGTCGTGACCGGCGCGTGTCGCTCCGTGCCGCGGCCCACGTGATCGCCATCGGACGCGTGGCGGAAGCGGGCCGTTTGCGGGGATTCTTTCCGTAAGATGCGGACCCGGGCTTTTTGCCCTGGTTTTTCATTTGCGCCGCGAGGTCACTTCGCCGCGGCGATGCTTTCGCCCGCGAGATGTCCCGTGGCCCACGACGCCTGGAGGTTGAAGCCGCCGGTGAAGCCGTCGATGTCCAGGATCTCGCCGGCGAAATACAGGCCGGGGCAGATTTTCGATTCCATGGTGGAGGGGTCGACCTCGGCGAGCGGGACGCCGCCGGCGGTGACGAACTCATCGCCGCCGCCGCGCTGCACGACGCGGAGGGGGATTGACTTGAGCCATGCGGCGCAGCGCGCCACGTCCGTCTTCGGGATCTGGTCGGCGCGTTTTTCGCCGGGGAGCTTCGCCTCGCGCACGCATATCCCGGTGAGCGATTTCGGGATGACCGTCGCGAGGACGTTCTGGAATATCCTGGCGGGATTTTCGGCAAGCTGCTTCTCGATGACGCCGCGCAGTCCGTCCGCCGTCAGGTCGGGGAACAGGTCGATGGCGATTTCGAGCGGCATCTCGTGGTCGTACCGTTCGAAGGCGACCAGCGATGAGAGCGCGAAGACGGCCGGGCCGCTCACGCCTTTGTGCGTGAAGAGGAAGGGGCCGGTGAAGGAATATCCTTTGCCGCGCTTCGCCGTGAATTTGGCCTTCGGGAACGACAGGCCGGAGACGTCGGCCGGCCAGCGCTCGCGCGTATAGAACGCATTGAGGCTCGGCGCCAGGGGAGTGAGCGTATGCCCGAGCGACGTGGCGAACGCGTAACCGTCGCCGGTCGAGCCGGTGTGGCGGTATGCCTGCCCGCCGGTGGTGAGCACCACCTTGTCGACGGCGAGCGGATCTGGCCGGCCTTTGCTATGGACGGCGAATCCGTCCCCGGGTCGCCGTTCGGCGCCCGTGACGTGCGTCTTGAGCAGGACGTGCATGCGCGGCGTCTCGAACAGGCGCTCGAACGCGCGGACGACGTCGTGGCCGTCATCCGACACGGGAAAGACGCGCAGGTCTTCCTCGGTCTTGAGCGGCACGCCGTTGGCCTCGAACCAGGCCTGCACCGCTTCGGGGGGGAAGGTGAACATGGCCGAGGAGAGGAACTTCGATCCGCGGGGGTATTTGGTGAGGACCGTGCGCACGTCGAGGATGCCCGTCGTCACGTTGCAGCGTCCGCCGCCCGAGATGAGCACTTTTTTGCCCAGCCCGTCGTTGCGTTCCAAAAGGAAAACCTCCGCCTCGGCATCGGCGGCAAGGATCGTTGCGGCAGTCATGAGTCCGGCGGCTCCTCCGCCGACAATCGCGGTACGCATGCGGATACCCATAACACGTTTTCGGGCCTCTTCATAGTCCGCGGCCGGCGATGTCGGCCCTTTCGCGTACGTACAAAAATACCGCACCCGAGTGCGGGTGCGGCGAGTCGTCGTGCTACTTGGCCTTGATGGGACCCTTCTTCTTGCAGGCCTTGCGCTGGGAGAACGAGTGCTTGCGCTCGCCCCGGCAGTAGGGGCACTGGTCGTCGACGGTCACGTTCTGCCCCGTCTGCTTGCTCACGGTCTCCGCTTCTCGCGTCTTCCTGCCCATCGCTGCCTCCTTGGGGTGTCCTGCGCGGATCCTCGGCGGCACGCCGCCGCTTCGGACTCGCGGACGGCAGTATGGTCCGGAAACGGCGGACCGTCAATGCGGATCCTCGCCGGCCCTTCCTTTTTTTCCCCCCCCCCGCTTAATCCGCCCCTATGGGACCGAATGCGGACGCTCGGATGAAAGACGACTGCCCCGGCGGTTGTAGACGTTGTATACTCGCAGAATGACCGACATGCCGCAGCAGACTGACGAGGAAATCGCGTCGCGCGTCCAGCACGGCGACACTGACGCGTTCGGCGCGCTGGTGGAGCGGTATGACGCGAAAATCGCCCGGTACGCGCGGCGGTTCCTGTCCGACGAGGAGGGGGCGAAGGACGTCGTGCAGGAGGTCTTCATCAGGGCCTACGTCAATATCCGCGGCTTCGATCCCGCCAGGAAATTTTCCGCCTGGCTGTACCGCATCGCCCACAACGAATTCGTGAACGAATTGAAACGGAAGAAGCGCGAGCCCGTCTCGTTCATCGACCTTGACGAGCTGTATGGCGGGCCCGCGGCGCCGCAGACGTCGGATGCGCCGGCGCGCCGCGCGGAAGTGCGCAGGCTGCTTGAGAAGCGCCTCCAGGACCTCGATTCCCGTTATCGGGAGCCGCTCGTCCTGTATTATTTCGAGGAACTCGAGTACGGGGAGATCGCCGACATCCTGCACATCCCCGTCTCGACCGTCGGCGTCCGCCTCAAGCGCGGACGCGAGGCGCTCAAGAAGGCGATAGGCGGCGAGTGGGACCCCAAAGACCTATGAACCATGATGTGACGCGGACAAACGGCGCCGGAGACGCCAAGGGCGCGCGCGGGCGCGTCCTCGGCGCCATCCGCGACCAGGGGCTGGCCATGCGGCCGCGCTGGTACTTCGTGCTGCGCGGGACGCTCGCGGCGCTCGGCGCGGTCATCGCGCTTTTCGGCGGCCTGTATCTCGCCAGCCTGGTCGTGTTCCTGATGCGCCACACCGGCGCCTGGTTCGTGCCAGTCTTCGGCGCGCGCGGATGGGTCGCGCTGCTGTTGTCGCTGCCGCGGGCCCTCATGGTCCTCATCGGGCTCTTCGTCATCGTGCTCGAGCTCCTGGTCCGGCGCTACGCGTTCGCGTACCGCCGGC
>JAVHQX010000232.1:0-6018 GCA_036171355.1 Patescibacteria group bacterium
GCCCGCCTGCACCTCGTCGACCTCGACTCTGTTCATGCCGGAGAAGGTCATCACCGCCGTGATCTTCGCCTTCTTCATGACGCCGTCGCGGTTGATGTGCGCGACCTCCATCCCCTTCTTGATAGTCCCGGCGTACAGTCGGCCGACGGCGATCTTTCCCTTGAAGTTGTCGTAGGAGAGATTGACGGTGAGCATCTGGAGCGGCTTGTCGATCTCGGCATGCGCCACCGGTACCACCTTGAGGATGGTGTCGAAGACCGGCGTGATGTCGGTCATCTTCGAAAGTTCGGGCGCGAATCCCGCCTTGCCCTGCACGCCCGAGGCGTAGATCACGGGGAAATCGGTCTGCTCGTCCGACGCGCCGAGCTCGACGAAGAGGTCGAAGGTCTTGTCGAGGACCCAGTCGATGCGCGCTTCGGGCTTGTCGATCTTGTTGATGACCACGATGATCTTGTGGCCGGCCTGAATGGCCTTGCGCAGCACGAACTTCGTCTGCGGCATGGGGCCTTCCTTGGCGTCGACGAGCAGGATGGCGCCGTCGACCATGCGCATGATGCGCTCGACCTCGCCGCCGAAATCGGCGTGGCCGGGGGTGTCGACGATGTTGATCTTGACGCCGCCGAACTCGACCGCGGCGTTCTTCGAGAAGATGGTGATGCCGCGCTCGCGCTCGAGGTCGTTCGAGTCCATAAGCAAATCGCCCTCGACGCCGCGGCCGAGGGACTTGGACTGCCTGAGCAGCGCGTCGACGAGCGTGGTCTTGCCGTGGTCGACGTGCGCGATGATGGCGACGTTGCGGATTTCCTTCATAAAAAATGGCGCGGAGGGGGCTCCGCAGCGACGCTCTAACCTACCACGGTCGGGTGCCGATGTCAACGCGCCGAAGACGCTCTTCCGCCAAGATTGACAAATCGCCGGTTTTCCGCTACGGTCAGCGGTCTTTCCGGCGATGGTCGCTGGATCCGACCTGCACATTCCCCAAAGGCAGAAGGGAGTCCTGCCATGAACGCCTCTTTCATCAGCAACGAAGACCTTCGACGTTACATGCGCTCGCGCGCGCCCGATTCGTCGCTCGCCCACCCGGCGCGCGCCTTGCTGGGCAGATATCTCGAAATCTCGGCCGCGTGCGAATGGCCGCTCGCCGCCCCGGAGGACATCGACGCGGCCGTCCTCGCGGCGCATCTCGGGAAGGTCCTGTCCGTGCCGATCGGCGAAATCCGCTTCGCGTCGCTCTCGCAGCCGTACGCCGACATGGGCTGGGCGACGCCGGAAGGCATGGTGCGGCTCTTTGAAGAAGGGCTGTCGTCGGGGCTCGACGCAAGCGTCGACGACGATTTCGCCTGGAGCTACTGGGGCCGCCTGCAGATCAGCCTGGAGCGCAGGCTGATCACGGGCCTCGGCGAAGAAAGGCTCGAATTCCTGGAACGCGACGTGCGGACGAAGCTCATGAGCGGACTCCGCCATGCGCTCTTCGCCACGCTCGCCGGCCCCCTGAACGTCCGCCGCGTCGAGCAGTGCGCGGACACCACGGAAGACACGCTGCGCGCCTTCATCGGCATGACCGTCATCGACGACCGCGCCGACGGCGTGCCGCTCGGCCACGTCGTCCGTTCCATGACCCGGACCATCCCGCTCGGCGCGAAGCGCGACGAACCGGGCGTCTGGATCTGCCTCGCGGCCTGACAACGAAGACCGGCCCCTCTCGGGACCGGTCTTTTTCCTTTCCTTGCGGCGCGCGCCGACTACTTGGCGAGGGCGGCGTCGACCATCGCGGTCAGCTGCTCGTAGGGCACCGCGCCCGGAACGAGCTGAGTCGTTCCGTCCTTGGCGACGATGACCGTGCCGGGCGTGCCGGTGATGCCGATCGAGGAACCTTCCTGTTCCTGGGCCTGGATCTTGCTGTTGTACTTCTTCGACGAGTAGCAGGAATCGAACTTGCTGCGATTGAGTTTCAGCTTGTCCGCGAGCTGGCCATAGAAGGCATCGCTCTCCTGATCCTGGGCGACGTAGAGCTCATGCGCGTACTCCCAGAACTTGTCCTGCTCCGCCGCGCACTCCGCGGCGTTGGCGGCGGGAAGCGCGTTCGGGTGGAACGACAGCGGGAAGTGGCGGAACACCCAGCGCACCTTGCCCTTGTACTTGGCGTCGTTCATGAGCTGCTCCATCTCGGGGTGGAAGCGCTGGCAGAACGGGCACTGGAAGTCGGAATACTCGAAGAGCGTGACCTCCGCGCTCTTCGGACCCTGGACGTGATCGTCCGCGCCGAGCGCCTTGGGCAAGCTGGCGGAATCTCCGCCGCCAGCGGCGGCCGAAGGTGCCGGGCTCGGGGACGGCGACGGCGCCGCGGCCACGCCGCTGCCGCCGGACGTCGAACCGAGGCTCAGGCCTTTGCCTCCCAGCACCATGGAGAGGAGGATGAAGAAACCGATCGTGCAGAGCACCAACATGCCGCCGACCAAGCCGAGGATGAAACTCGCCTTCGGGGACAGCGTGACGCCTCCTGCGGACTTCTGCTCATCGTGATACATAACGAAGTGATGAGGTATTACCGTTTTGATCCTGCCGGATCATGTATTAGCAAAGTGATTATGAACGTATCTCGACCGATTGTACAGGAGGCACCCGGGACATCTGCGGCACCAGGATCGAGAAATACGGGGTGAGATCGAACGACTCCATCATGTGCCGCTCGACGGCGTCCTTGCATTGCGTTTCCGCGGCGTCTTCGGCAGCCATCGCGGGCGCCGACCCGAGGCTCAAATACGCGCCGACGAGCGCCGCGACGAACGCCGCGGTGGCCATGGCGCCTTTCACTGAAACGCGAAGTTCGGTCCCGCCGTCGCCCCGCAAGGCGCCGATGCGCGGCTGAAGCTGCCCGAAGGCGGCGGTGCCGACCGGCAATCCCTCATGCGGCGACGAAACGGCCTTGAGCAGCGCGGAGGCCAGCGGCCGCGTCCCGCGGCACGCATCGACCGCCGCGCGGTCCGCCGCGAGTTCGCGGGCCAGCGAGAAGTGGCGGGACACGTCCGCGAGCAGCGGCAGGAAGAAGAACGCGCGCCTGAACGATTCCCACGCGACCGCCCGCAGCGGATGCCTCGCACGGCAGTGGTGCGCCTCGTGCGCCAGGACGGCGCCCAATTCGGCGAGCGTCAGCGCGGCAATCAGGCCCGTGGAGATGATGATGCGCGGCGACACGACGCCCGCGGTGACGGCGAACGGGGTCGCGTCTTCGACGACCGTGCAGGTTTCCCTTATCCCCATGGATGCGACGGTCGCGCTCACGCGCCCCGGCATGGCCACCGCCCGCGACGCGGTCGTGCGCGCGAGCTTGACGGCGGAAATCGCCTCCCGGATCAGGAACGACGCCACGTTCGCGGCGGCCACGAGCGCCACGGCGCCGAGACAAGCGGTGACGGCGACAGCCGCCGCTCCCCTCCCCGCGGACGCGGCCACGACGAAATCGCGGCACCAGACGACGAGAGACTCGGCGGAGGCGGCAAGCGCGGCGAAACTCGCGGCGGCGATCGCCGCGACGGCCGCGGTCGTGAGCCAGAGCGCCGCGGACTGCCGCGGGGCGAGCGTGGCGGTGAACGTCTTCGGCATACTCATGCGTCCCCGATGATCCGTTTCAGCTCGCGAAGATCATCCTCCGAACATCCCTTGATCGCTTCCACGAAACCGGCGACCTGGAAGAGCGAACCGTCGCTCACGATGGCGCTGACCACCGACTTCGTGACCTCGCGGAGAAAGGCGTCCTTCGGCACCGCCGCGCGGTACGCGAACGATCCGTCGCGGCTCTGCTTCGCGAGCAGGCGCTTCTCCACTAGGCGGTTCATGACGGTCATGATCGTGTTGAACGAATACGCCTTTTTCGACTTGAGGGCGTCGCGGACCTGCCTGACGGACATGTCGCCGTGCTGCCAGACGGCGTCCATGACCTCCGCCTCGAGGAAACCGAGCACCTTCGAAAGACCGTCTTCGTCGAGCTTGAGGTTCTTGAGATGGAATCGCATGGGCGTGACGCGTTGTTTGAAACACTACCTACTGTAGTGGTTGGACCGCGGGAGGTCAACGCGCATTTATCCACAATGAAAAAACCGCGCGATTCAACGATCGCGCGGCTTGGAGGCGGAATCCGCGAAGAGCAGGTCGACGCGGATGCCGCCGTAGAACGAATCCGTGCCGAACTCGCTTTGACGGGAGAAATTCCTGGCATAGCCGAGGAAGGGGCCGGCGTACAGATGGTCGCCCAAGGCGCCGAAGAAGCGCGGACCGACCTTGCGCGTGAGCGAGCAGGCCGCGACCATCGACGTCGGGACGGCCTCCGCGCTTGCCGCGGTCACCGCGCATTCGGCGCGGCCTCCGGGATGGTCGCCTTCGCACAGCAGACCGCCGCGCCACGTCGTGTCGCCGATGGCCGCGCGGGGACGTTCGCCGCGCTCGTCAGCACGTAGGGGCTTGCCTTTCCGCGGAGATAGCCGTGGCCGAGGAAGCGGAAGCGGTAACGCCCTTCCTCGCCGAACAGCGCGGCGCCGCCCTCGCACAGCCGCAGGTCGAGCACGATCGCGTTCAAGTCGATCCCCCATCCGTAGGTCGAGTCGCTGAAGTTATGCGACGAATGGTGATAGAAGCCGATGCGCAGGCGATCGATGAGCGGGGTCAGCGTGCAGAACTCGATCCCGGCGACCGTGACGCAGATGCCGGCCTGCGGCATCCAGGTATAGGGCTCGACCTCCAGGTGCAGGAACCGCGAATGCGCGCGCGTCCGGCCGCGGAACTCCGCGCGGAGCGGGGACGTTGCGGAGGAGGTCGCGGCGTTCTGCGAATCCTCCGAGAAGATCAGAGACGGCTCGTTGCCGATGACGACGCCTCGGACGAGCACGTCGACGCCGTAGTGCCAGTCGTCGGAGGCGTTCTCCTCCGTGCGCGCCGGGACGCCGGCGACGAGAAAAGAAGCCAGGACTGCGGGAAGGAAGCTGGCCATGCGTTCTCCGTCGGATGCGGCCCCGAAGGCCGGACCGTGAAAAAGCCCGGACCTAGGGTGATGAACGGGGGCCGAAAAGTCAATGTCACTGGAGCGACGGGGGCACATAGCCCTTCCGGCAGAGCCATTTGTAGGCTTCGACCGCGATCACGACGCTGAACGAGATGAGGCCGATGACGAACCATTCGAGCCCGCCCAGGGCCACGGTGCGGAAAACGGACTGGAGCGCGGGCACGTACAGCACCGCGAGCTGGAGCCCGAAGGAGGCGGCGACCGCCCAGAACACGATCATGTTGGAGAACAGCCCGAGAGTCGCGAGCAATTGCTTGAGCGACCGCATGTTGAAGACGTTCCAGAGCTGGAACATCGCCATCGTGGTGAACGCGACGCTGCGCGCGTAGGCGAGGTCCCCGCGGCGCAGCGCCCAGAGATAGATGGCGATCGTCCCGGCGCACATGCAGCCCGCGGTGATGAACGACAGCAGCAGGACGCCGCGCGTGATGATGGGCGTCTCCTTGCGCCGCGGCGGTTCCGAGAGGACGTCGCCGCCCGCGGGTTCCGTCGCGAGGGCGACGTCGGGAAGGCCGTCGGTGACGAGGTTCATCCAGAGGATCTGCGCGGGAAGGAGCGGCAGCGGCAAGCCGAAGAACAGGCAGGCGATGATCGTCACGGCCTCCCCGAAATTGGTCATGAAAAGATAGGCCACGGTCTGCTTGATGTTCCGGTAGGCGATCCTCCCCTCCTCCACGGCCCCGACGATAGTGATGAAATTATCGTCGGCGAGCACCATGTTCGCCACTTCCTTCGAAACGTCGGTGCCCGTGATGCCCATGGCCACGCCGATGGACGCTTTCTTGAGCGCGGGCGCGTCGTTCACGCCGTCGCCCGTCATCGCGACCACGTGTCCGGCGGCTTGCAGCCCTTCGACGATGCGGAGCTTCGTCTCCGGCGACACGCGCGCGAACACGGCCCCGTCCGCGAGCGCCCGCGCGAAGGCCTTGTCGTCGAAGCCCGCGACGTCCGTCTCGGTATAG
>JAVHQX010000233.1:0-1284 GCA_036171355.1 Patescibacteria group bacterium
CGCGGGCGTAGCGGAGGCGATGCAGGCCGACGCCGTCGGTATCGCGCTCACGGGGAATCCGAAGGCCGCCATGGCGCTCATGATCTTCTTCGCCCTCGCGGGCCGCGACGCGAGCACCGATCCGGTCCCGAGGCCGGGTCGCTCGCATCCGCCGCCGCTCGCGCGCGTGGAGGCGATGATCGCCGAACATCCGCAGATCCGTCCGCGACGCCGACCGTAAGGCCGGCGTTTTTTCATGCGTGGCGTCCGGAAAAAGAAAAAGACCGCATGTCGCGGTCTTGCGCCTATCGGTACGGGCTCTGGAGCACGATCCATCTGATGTCGTCCGAAGTCTCGACTTCCCAGCTCGACGGGCAGGCGAGCGTGATGACGCGCCGTAACGCAGGGACGATGCGCCGGACGCCGCGCGCGACGCCGGGGGAGAGCAGCGGTTCCACGGGGCTTTCGATCACGCTGGCGCCCGTGTTGGCGGCGTGGACGGCCGTGCCTTCGCCCGTCGCGAGCGCCACATGGCCGACGGCGTCGCACGGGTCGTCGTCGTGGCGGCCGATGGCACCGCGCGAGAAGACCAGATCGTCCGCGGCGACGGGACCCGCCTGGACCGGTACTCCCCTCCGTCGCTGCTGGATGGCACGGCGGGGGAGCCAGATGCCCCGCTCCGCGTACAGCCACTTCACGAACGAGGAGCAATCGGCGACCTTCGGCGTCTCGACCATGCGGGTGCCGCGTCTATGCCGGTTCTCGCCGATCAGGCGGCGCGCGCGGCCGACGATGTCCATCTCGACGACGCGGAATCCTTCGAGGTCCAAGATTCTCATGCCTCCGGTTCCGCGATGGGAAATTCGCATGACGCCGCGTCGAACGCGCAGCGTCCGCGGGCGGCCCGATATCCGAACATGATGGCCTCCTGTCCAAAGGGCGTTCCGAAACGCCATTGTCCGCGCAAAAGCGCCGGCGTCAATGGCCCGTGTTTGCGCGCGGGCGGCGCGTCAAAAAAGGGGGCGTAATGCCCCGTTGCGTCCCTAGTAGCTGACGCCCGCGGCCGTGAAGGCTGGAGAGGCGTCGTGCCCGGGCAGGGCCGAGACCGGCGCCACGAATTCGGCGTTGGTGATAGTCGCGTCCCCGATGAGATGAAAGCGCCCGCCGGAAGGCGGGCGCGATATTGGTGAGCGGCCCGAGCGCGCAGAGCGTCACGGTGCCTGCAGGTTCCCTCCTCAGCGTCTCCACGATGAAGTCGACGCCGTCCTGCTCTTGCAGCGGCATCGTCGGGTCCGGCAGTACCGG
>JAVHQX010000234.1:0-5908 GCA_036171355.1 Patescibacteria group bacterium
GCACGAGGGCGTGGCGATCATGGACTGGATGGAACAGGAGCGCGAGCGCGGCATCACCATCACGGCCGCCGCGACCACCTGCTTCTGGAAGGACCATCAGATCAATCTCATCGACACCCCCGGGCACATCGACTTCACGGTCGAAGTGAAGCGCTCGCTTCGCGTGCTCGACGGCGCGTGCGTCATCTTCGACGGCGTCGCCGGCGTCGAGCCGCAGTCCGAGACCAACTGGCACTACGCGGACGACTACAAGGTCCCGCGCATCTGCTTCGTCAACAAGCTCGACCGCATGGGCGCGGATTTCTACGCGGACGTGAAGTCAATCCACGATCGTCTCACCAAGAACGCGTATCCGATCCAGCTGCCCATCGGCTCCGAGGCGAATTTCATCGGCATCATCGATCTTCTGAACCGCAAGACCGAGATCTATAAGGACGACATGGGCCAGAAGATCGAGGAGGGCGAGATTCCCGCGGAAATGAAGGCCAAATCCGAGGAATACCGCGCCAAGCTGGTCGAGGCGATCGTCACCTCGAGCGGTGACGAGGCCATGATCGAGAAGTTCCTGGCTGGCGAGGAAATCCCGATTCCCGAGCTCAAGCGCATGCTCCGCAAGGCGGTCATCGCGTTCGAGATCGTCCCCATCCTCTGCGGCAGCGCCCTCAAGAACAAGGGCGTGCAGTTCATGCTCGACGCCGTCGTCGACTACCTCCCGTCTCCGCTCGACGTCCCGCCGGTGAAAGGCACCGAGCCCGACGACAAGACGAAGATCGTGGAGTGCCAGGCCAAGGACGACGCGCCGTTCGCGGCGCTGGCGTTCAAGGTCGCGGCGGACCCGTTTGTCGGCAAGCTCTGCTTCTTCCGCGTCTATTCCGGCACGCTCAAATCCGGCTCCTACGTGCTGAACACCACCTCCGGCGACCGCGAGCGCGTCAGCCGCATCGTGCGCCTGCACGCCAACTCCCGCGAGGACGTCGATGAGATCCAGGCCGGCGACATCGCCGCCGCGGTGGGTCTCAAGTCGACCTTCACCGGCGACACCCTTTGCGACGAGAACAGGCCGGTCATGCTCGAGCACATCACCTTCCCCGAACCGGTCATCGCGCTCGCCGTCGAGCCGAAGACCAAGGCGGACCAGGAGAAGATGGGCGTCGCGCTCCAGAAGCTGGCCGAAGAGGACCCGACGTTCCGCGTCCGGACCAACGAAGAGACCAACCAGCTCATCATTTCCGGCATGGGCGAACTTCACCTCGACATCATCGTCGACCGCATGAAGCGCGAGTACAAGGTGGAGTGCAACGTCGGCCGCCCGCAGGTCGCGTACCGCGAGGCCATCACCAAGAACGCCGAGGCCGAAGGCAAGTACATCAAGCAGTCGGGCGGCCGCGGCCAGTACGGCCATTGCTACCTGAGGGTAGAGCCGAAGGCCCGCGGCGAAGGCTACGAATTCGTCGATGAGGTCACCGGCGGCGCCATCCCGCGCGAGTTCATCCCCGCCATCCAGAAGGGCGTGAAGGAAGCGCTCGATCGCGGCATCCAGGCCGGCTACCCGATCGTCGACGTGAAGGTCACCGTCTTCGACGGCACTTACCACGACGTCGACTCGAACGAAGTCGCCTTCAAGATCGCCGGTTCCATGGCGTTCCAGGACGCCTGCAAGAAGGCCGGCCCCGTGCTCCTCGAGCCGATCATGAAGGTCGAGGTGCTTACTCCCGAACAGTTCATGGGCGACGTCATCGGCGACCTCTCGTCCAAGCGCGGCACCATCAAGGAGATGCGCGATCGCGCCAGCGTGAAGGTCATCGACTCCGAAGTGCCGCTCGCCGAGATGTTCGGCTACGCGACGCAGCTCCGTTCCATGACCCAGGGACGCGCCTCCTACTCGATGGAATTCGGCTCCTACGAACCGGTCCCGCCGAACGTGGCGACCGCGGTCATCGAAGGCAAGACGAAGGCCGCCAGGGCGTAATGACGCCGGCGAGTGAGAAAGTGAGAGAGAAAACGCGGGCTCCGGCCCGCGTTTTTGGTTGACCTGCACGGCCGCGGCTGTTACGGTCCGCCGGTTCTTTCGCAAGGAGAAAGTCCTTGCTCACGGCGGCTCTCGTCGTTCTCGGCGTCATCCTGTACCTGCACGTCGGCTATCATCTCGGCGACATCTCGCTCAAGATCTGGCTCGACAAGGACAAGACGTCCCCGCGTTCGTTCCTGCTGTTCCCCGTCTCGTACGAAAAGGGCGCGGTGGGGGAGTGGGACGGCCCGCCGATCGCCTCCTTCGACCTGCTGAAGAAGCGGCAAGACTCCACGGGCCCGACCGGCTATAAGGTCTGGATGACGTTCATCTGGCCGCTGAAGGTCCTGGTCAACGTCCCGGCGGTGCTGCTGTACGGCGGCATCCGCGCTGCGAAGGCGGTCCGCGGCAGGGGGTTCGGCGTTCTGGTCGAACGGAAGATCGACCCCGATTACCTGCTGCCGTCCGGCGACGACGACATCCAGGCGTTCTTCGCGAGGCGCGCCGTGGCGCTCAATCGCATCGCCGTGTTGGTGGAGAAAAAGCGCGCCATTGACGAGGAATTGGAGCGCCGCAAGGCCGAGATCGGCGCGGTTTTCGAGGTCGAAGCGACGACCGATCCCGAGATCCGGCAGCTCGTCTCCGGCAAAAAGGAATCAGCCTGAAGCCGCGCCCTTGCGCGGCGTTTTTTTATGCCCTAAGATGCGTCCGTTCCCAATCAGCGACTCCCCACTCCCAACTCCTATGCAGCCCGAACTCATCGCCCGCGTCATCAACCTCATTCAGAAGAACGGCGACAAGGTCGTCCTGGCGGACCCGCAGTCCGGCAAGGCCGTCGTCGTGATGGATCTCGAGGCCTACGAAAAACTGTGCGTCCAGCCGGCGTCGGCGGCCGCGCCGAGGGCCTTGGAAATGGCCCCGAAAATGGCTCCGCGGGAAGTCGAAAAAAAGGCTGAACAAAGCCAAAATACAGGAAAGAAGAAGGGTATCCGCCTGACCGCGGAGACCATGGGCCCGACCCACATTCTGGCCGACTTGACACAGGAGCAACTCATCGATAAAATCAACCGCGACATCGGCGCCTGGAAAACCGCTCAAGACCGCCGTCGCATCGACGAACTGAAGTCCGCGGCGCAGCTCGCGCCGCAATTCGAGGCCGTTGGCGCTATCGAGGACGAAGAGCGTTTTTACCTGGAACCGATCGAATGATGGTCCGGCCCCTGCCGGAATAAGGCGGAAGGCGCAGGGGGCTTGCCAACATTTTTTGTTTCGGTATATACTCCGCTGTACTTGCGGATAAAACCGCTTTCAAAGCTAAATCATTACTTATAAAGACACCCGGTGTTCTTTCCCCGGAACGTGTCGCGGAAATAAGCTACGCCTATGGCAGAAGCGAAGAAATTCGAGCGCACTAAGCCTCACGTCAACATCGGGACCATCGGTCACGTTGACCACGGCAAGACGACCCTTACGGCCGCCATTCTTGCGGTCATGAAGGCTGCCGGCCACGCCGCCCAGGACAAGAAGATCGACGACCTCGACAAGGCTCCGGAATCGAAGTCGCGCGGCATCACCATCGCCACGGCCCACACCGAGTATGAGTCGGACAAGCGCCATTATGCGCACGTCGACTGCCCCGGCCACGCCGACTACGTCAAGAACATGATTACGGGCGCCGCCCAGATGGACGGCGCGATCCTGGTCGTGTCCGCCGCTGACGGCCCGATGCCCCAGACCCGCGAGCACATCCTTCTCGCCCGCCAGGTCGGCGTCCCCTATATCGTGGTGTTCCTCAACAAGGTTGATCAGGTGGAGGATAAGGAACTCGTCGACCTCGTCGAAGAAGAGATCCGCGAGCTTCTCAAGAAGTACGAATTCCCCGGCGACAAGACCCCGATCATCCGCGGTTCCGCCCTCAAGGCGCTCAACAACCCGACGGGTCCGGACGCGAAGCCGGTGCTCGACCTCATCGCCGCCTGCGATGAATACATCCCCGAGCCGGTCCGCGAGCTCGACAAGCCGTTCCTGATGCCGGTCGAGGACGTGTTCTCGATCGAAGGCCGCGGCACCGTCGTCACGGGCCGCATCGAGCGCGGTCGGATCAAGATCAACGAGGAGGTCGAGATCGTCGGCCTCGGCGACACCCGCAAGACCGTCGTCACGGGCATCGAGATGTTCAACAAGCAGCTCGATGAGGGCCGCGCCGGCGACAACGCCGGTCTGCTCCTCCGCGGCACCAAGAAGGACGAGGTCGAGCGTGGCATGGTCCTCGCCAAGCCGGGCACCATCACCCCGCACACCGAGTTTGAGGCCCAGGTCTACACCCTGACCAAGGAGGAGGGCGGACGCCACAAGCCGTTCTTCAAGGGTTACAAGCCCCAGTTCTACATCCGCACCACCGACGTGACCGGCGAGGTGTCCTTGCCCGCGGGCGTTGAAATGGTCATGCCTGGCGACACCGTCAACATCACCGTCAAGCTCATCACCGCCGTCGCGCTCGAGGAGAAGATGCGGTTTGCCATCCGCGAGGGCGGCAAGACCGTCGGCGCCGGCGCGGTGGTCAAGATCCTCAAGTAACGATTTCTTGATCTTTAGCACTTGATCACCCACGGCCATGGAAGCCACCAAAAAAACCAAGCCGACCGAGGAAGAGGCGAAGCAGCGCATCCGTATCAGGATCCGCGCGTACGACCATAAGATCATCGATCAGTCGACGCGCACGATCATCGAGGCGGCTGAGCGCTCCGGCGCCACGGTCCGCGGTCCGGTGCCGCTTCCGACCGAGAAGACCAAGTACACCGTCAACCGCTCGACCTTCGTCCACAAGGATGCGCGCGACCAGTACGAGATGCGCGTGCACAAGCGGCTGGTGGACATCTACGACCCGACGCCCAAGACCATCGAGTCCTTGACGAATCTGAATCTTCCGGCGGGCGTGGACGTGGAGATCAAGATGTAAGAAAGATCGACAAGAAAGTCATTCGACAAACCGGTACGGTTACGCGGAGAAAGATCCCTTGCGGATCTCCCGCGTCCGGCACGCCTCGCGAGAGACGCATCGGACGCGGGAGACCCCCGGAAAACCTCCGCGATTCCCCGACCCGGTACAGGAGGAGAACGTTTACCCGGACATCACAACGACAACTCAAGCCTCGAACCCGTCCTTGGACGGGCGGCTCCGAAAGGGGAGTCGCGTTTGGAGAGAAGGACCGGAAGGCGCAGGCGTCCGATGTACATCGGACAGTTGCGCCGTCCGGTCGTCGAACCGGCGGAAAAGGCTGGAAGTCCGTACGTCGTAGGCCGCGAGAGCGGCCGGGACGAAGGGACTTCCGGCTTTTCATATACAACAGGCCTTACTAACGATCCGCTAACCCCTCCAAGACCCGAGAGGGTCCAATAGAGGAAGCATATGAAGTTCATCATCGCGAAGAAACTCGAGATGAGTCAGCGGTTCAGGGAGAACGGCAACGTCGTTCCCGTGACCTTGCTTCAGGCCGACGATTGCGTCGTGACCCAGGTCAGGACGCAGGAGAAGGACGGCTATGACGCGGTCCAGATCGGCTGCGGCGAGGAAGCGCACCCCAACCTTCCCGAGAAGGGCCACACCAAGGCGCTCGGCAAGGTGTTCGCCATGCTCAAGGAGTTCCGCACCGAAGGCCCCGCCGCTCTCAAGGCGGGCGACGTCGTCAGCGCGGCCCAGTTCGCCGTCGGCGAATTCGTCGACGCGCTCGGCGTCTCCAAGGGCAAGGGTTTCCAGGGCGTCGTCAAGCGGCATCATTTCCGCGGCGGTCCCAGGACGCACGGCCATAAGGACAACCTCCGCATGCCTGGTTCGATCGGTTCCGGCGGCATGCAGCGCGTGTTCAAGGGCCTGCGCATGGGCGGCCGCATGGGCGGCGA
>JAVHQX010000235.1:0-5888 GCA_036171355.1 Patescibacteria group bacterium
GGCCTCAAACCGACCTTCGTGCCGGGCAAAACCGACCTTTCCATCGCGCTCGGCGTGCAAAAGGGCCTGTATGAAGTGAAGGAAGAGGCGAAGCGGGCGGACGTCATGAAGCGCCTCATGGACGCGGCCGCGGGCGGCGGTTTCTCCGACGTCCGTGATCCCGTCTCCGGACGCGCCAAGGCGCCGTCCTCGGTGGTTCATGAGCAGTTCCTGCAGATGAAGGATGACCAGGAGCACGGCAAGAAAAATGCAGCGACCATTGCTGCCGGCCAGATCGCGTCGAAGGCGGTCGCCTCCGTCGTCATCAATGCGGTGCAGACCTTCGCGATGACGTTCGTTTCGCGCATGCTCAACAAGCTCATCAAGGGCCTCATGTCGACCGAGGAGCTCATCGCCAGCCAGCCGGACCTCATCCTGAATCCGGAGGGGCTGCTTCAGCCGCCGGGCGCCTCGGAGGCGCTGCAATCCAGGTTCTCGGCGGCGCAGCCGAGGGAGACCGGGTTGATGGACCCTCTTCTCGAGTTCAGCGTTTGTCCGGGTTCAAATCGCGGACCGAATAATTGCGTGGTCGACCAGCAGTTCGCGAACGCGATCCGCGTGGCGGACGCGACGCCGGTCACGGTCAAGCAGGCCATCGACAAGAACATGCTGCATGGCGACTGGCCGCTGTATCCGTCCTCGAATCAGATCAAGGACCAGGATCCGTTCTGCTACACCTACGGGTATTGCGAGAGCAACCTGAAGAAGCTGCGCGCCGCGCGCGCCATCCCCATCGGCTGGGAGATCGCCGCGGAAAAGGCGGGGTCCAATACGACGCTCCGCGAGATCGTCAACGGATTTCATCAGTGCAACGAGCAGGGCATCGCGGACGCGGCGCATCCCTGGTGCCACCTCATCGACCCCGACTGGGTCCTGAAGATCCCTCCGACGCAGTGCCGGGCCATGGCGTTCGGCGCAGTGCCCCTTTCGAGCAGCATCCCGTCCCGCGCCGAGCAGTGCGTGGATACGCAGACCTGTCTCAAGCAGGATGACAACGGTTCCTGCGTCGGCGGCTGGGGGTATTGCGCCCGTGAGCGGAACGTCTGGAGGTTCAACGGCGATTCCTGTCCCGCCGCGTACAACACCTGCAGGACGCTCAAGTCCCGGACCGGCGAGGTCAGGAACTACCTTTTGAACACCATCGATCACGGCGTCTGCAACGCGGATAACGCGGGTTGTCGTCAGTACGGCCTGGAGCTGAGCACCGTTTCGTGCAGCCTGGGATCCGACTGCGGCGATCCCAAGGGATGCCCGTGCAGCATCACGCTCGGCGACACCGACGGGAACAACGTGACCTGCCGGGTCGACCGCAACAAGAGCGCGTGCACCGCCCCCGACGGGACCGTATGCAGGACCCCGTATCCGTGCAGCAGCGACCATTGTGATTGCTCGGACACCGTCACCTGTAACGTCGCGCAGAAACAGCGTTCCTGCAGCTCGCTCACCGGCGACGAGAAGCCGGGCGATGATTGGCAGCTCGAACCGTCCTTGTTCCTCAACAAGAATGCGCAGAAGTGCAACGCCATGGATAACGGGTGCTCATCGCTCGTCAGGCTGGAGGCCGGCCAGGCCTTGAACCTCCTGAAGAACGGCAGCTTCGAGGACTTGGAGGACGGCGACAACGACGGCTCTCCCGACCACGCCAAGTTCTGGACCCCCTTCGCCGACCAGCCGTTATCGACCGTCGGCTACATCCGCAAGGACGGCGCCCGTTCGGTCTCAGGCGGCAATTCCATCCTGTTGCCCACGACAAAATCGACCGCCGTCTGCACCGTTCTCCCTGGACCGGACGTGGACTCCAACGGCAACTGCACGGCCGACCTCGGCTGCCGCTGCGTCATCGCCGCCGGCGCGCTCCAAGGCTACACCTGCAAGGTCATCAAGGGCCACCAGAAGTGCTTCGTCACCAATGAGGTCAGTCAGGACGCCCTGCCCGTCTCCAGGGGATCGACGTACACGGTTTCCGCGTCGTTCGTGCCTGATTCCGGGACGACGGTGCACGGCAAGATGACGATGAGTTTCCGCGACGCGAACGGCAAAGATGTCGTCCTCGATCCGGCGGACGTCGTTTCGACGATTGACGTCAGCGGAGGCCAGGCGTCGTGCAACAGCGGCTCGAATCCGGGCGCCGCCTGCACGAGCGACCTCCAGTGCGACGGTGGCGGCCACTGCCCCGTTTCCTGCGCAGTCTCGAAAGAGGGCGGCGTCGTCTTCACCGTCGAGGGCGACAAGGAGGCTCTCGCTCCCGGCCTGCGGACGGCGTGCACGTTCGTCATCAGCAACCATGACGTGCAGCATGCGATGCTCAGCCTTTCGGCCACATCGAGCGACAAATTGTACGCGGACGGCGTCCAGTTCGAGGAGGGCGGCGGATCCGTTTTCCATGACGGATACGGCTCGACCGACACGACGCCGGCGAATCTGAAGGTGCCTCCGTCGTTCCTTGGCTGCACCGGCGACGAGGGCGACAGGCCCGAGTGCGCCTCGTTCGCGGGCGTCTGCCGCGAGAGCGAGGTCGGCTGCGACGGCTACGCGCCCGACGACGGCGATCCGACCATCCCCGGCATCGCGGGATCGCGGGATATTTGTCCTCAGGAGTGCGCCGGCTACGACATCTTCAAACAGGAAGAGACGGATTTCGACGGCGTGAAGTTCCCCGTCTACTTCATCCCCACGACCGCCGCGCAGTGCACGCAGAACGACGTCGGTTGCTCGGAGTTCACGAGCGTCGAGACGGAGCAGGTCGAGTACTACTCGCGGCTGCGTCTCTGCGTGAAGCCCGATGATCCGTCGGTCGGTACGTATTACAGCTGGGAGGGTTCTGATACGACCGGTTATCAGCTGCGCGTGTGGAGCCTGAAGAACACTTTGGGTCCGGTCGGGAACACGACCAACGACGTGTGCGCGACCACCTGCACCGATGCCGGCCCCGCGCCATGCACGAGCCTGGACGCCAACGCCGAGAAATGCGACAGCAGGACCGTGGCGGCTCCGAGCGGCAGCAACGACGGCATTTGCGACCGCGCGTCCATCGACGACGGCAACCTTGATTGCCGTGAGTTCTATGATGCCGCCGGCAATCGCCATTACCGGCTCCTGTCGAAGACCATCATCGCTTCAGGTGCATGCACCCAGTACCGCATCACGGTCTCCACGCAGGCCGACTGCACCAAGTCCAACGGCCGCTGGGACGCTGCCAAGGGACAGTGCATCTACTTCGCGGACGCTTCGCAAAGCCAGGTCTGCGTGAAGTCCCAGAACAACTGCCGCGCGTACAAGGGTAACGCGGCGACCAACATCCGCTCGCTGCTGGCCGACGATTTCGAGGCCGGCATCACCGGCTGGAACGACTCGACCGACAGCGGCACCACGTACCTCCAACAGTCCGGCGAGGCGGTGACGGTCGGCGGCCATTCGTTCAAGATCGGCGGGAGCGGCGACGGACGCGTCGCGCGCCGCGAAGTCGGCGGACTCGTCGCCCCGGGCAGGAGCTACACGCTCACCTTCTGGGCGCGCGGCGTCGGCCAAGTCCTGGCAGACTTCCGCGACGGCCACGACATCGACTGCACGCTGCCCGACGCCTGCACGTTCGACGGAGGGTGCGGCTGCACCACCGCGACGGGACTTTCGTGCACGGTGAAAAAAGGCGACAAGACCTGCCAGGTGCCGATGTCCGGCAAGTGCAAGGGCGGATCGTCCGCCGGCGCGCCTTGCGCGTTGCCCACGAACGGCCTGAGTTACACGACCTGCGTCGCCAAGGGCGGCACGTGCTCCCTGGCCACGCCGGAACCGGCCGCGCCGCGCAGCACGCATTTCAGCGATGACGTCGACGCGACCCGCGCGCCGAGAGCGACGGTTTCCTCCGAATGGAAGCAGTATTCGCTCGGTCCGGTCATCGTCGACGCTCCCGGCGACATCGGGACGACTCCTTGGGGAGGAACATCGGTCAAATTGCAGCTGGAAGCGACCGGCGTCTGCGCCGGCGGCTCGAACCCGGGAGCATCCTGCCCTGCCACGGCGTGCGCCGGCGGCGGCTCATGTCAGCAGGCCGACATCTTCATCGACAACGTCAACCTCAAGGAGGTCCAGGACAGCATCTACGTGATCCGCGATTCCTGGGTGACTCCCGCATCCTGCGACAGCACGGCGGACGGCATCCCGTCGCCGCAGGAGATGCTCGGTTGCAGGAAGTACCGGAAGATCACCGACCGCTCCGACGCTTTCCTGAAATCCTTCACCAGCCTCTGCCGCGAAAAGGCGATCGGCTGCGGCGCGTTCTCGTCGACGCAGAACACCGCCCAGAATCCCTACGAAGAATCCTTCAACGCGGTCTGCCGCCTCTACGACAACGATGGCGTGCATGGCGTGCAGCCCCGCAAGTGCGGCTTCCTCGCTTGCACGCAATCGGTGTGCGGCAACGCCGGCGGATGCACCTGCACGCGGGCCGGCAAGACCTGCACCGTCCTCAAGGACGGCACGACCTGCGACATCCCCGTGCCCGCGGACTCCGGCGCCTCCTGCGTCTGCGATTACGACCTGCGGAACCCCGCGGTCAGCAGCGCGGAAGCCCCGCAGCTCATGTCCGACGTCTGCCGCGTCGCGGTCGGTTCGACCGACTGCCGGTTCAAGCTGGACCGGTGGGACGATTCGACGAGGCCCGATGAACATCCGGACCGCGTGAACGTGCCCGCGGATAAGCGCGCGTACCTCGTCGCGACGGAGACGGCGCAGTGTTCGGCCGAAGCCGTCGGCTGCCAAGCGATGGGCTTGCCGCACATGAGCTTCGAGGATGTCTGCGCGCTCCCCCCGACGGGCACGGACATCGCGAGCGGCACATGCACGGCGCTCGGGGGGTGCGCCTGTTCGCTGAACGGCGCGTCTTGCCACGTCACGCAGGGCGAAAAGCAGTGCAAGGTTGCGTACGAGCTGGGATTGGTCGACAAATGGAGCGCGGTCGCTCTCAAGGACGATCCCTCGAAGTACGACCAGACGCTCTGCGGCACGCAGACGCTCAACTGCGAGGAGTACAGCGCCTCCGACGGCACCTATTATTTCAAGAACCCCGTCGATAAGGTCTGCGAGTTCAGGGAGAACGTGACCGTCAACGGCCACAGCGTTTCCGGCTTCTTCAGGCGCAGCGAGTCCGGAGCGAACTTCCCCTGTTATCCCGAGTTCCTGAAGAACGGCACGTTCTACGCGATGTACAAGAACGCCGATCCGACGTGCACGCTCGCGAACGTGACGACGTCGGCGCCGTTCACGTCGGCCAATCCGAGGATCGTCGGCGGCAAATGCCAGGAAGACGCCGGCTGTCTCTGCGTCGTAGCGCCGAATCCGGTGCCCGCATGCAGGGTCTTCAAGGGCAACACCACGTGCGGTTATCAGGGCTGGGTCGGGCAGTGCGAGGCGAAATACGACCGCTGCGAGGAGTTCCTCGACCCGGCCGCGACCAGCGCCGCGCATCCTGACGGCGAGCCGTATTACTACATCGTCAACGACAAGCTCGATCTCAAGACCTGCGCCGGCAAGGCCAGTCTCAAACAGGGCTGCGTCCTCTTCAAGCAGACCAGCAAGACGGAGAACGTCTACGCGGCGGCGGCCACGTATTACCGCAGCCTCAGCGAGGCGAACAGCGGGCTCGTCGGTCCGGTGAACTGCAACAACGATCCTCGGATCGCGTCGTGCGAACAGCGCTGCGTCAGCTATCCGAACGGCCGCTGCTCGGAGACCACGGGCAAGACTTGTCTCAATGATACCGAGGATCCCGTGAAGGGCTGTCCTGGCAATACCAACCGCTGCGAGGGCGAGAAGAAGTACGGCACGGGCTGCAGCGTCGCGAACGGCAACGG
>JAVHQX010000236.1:0-5879 GCA_036171355.1 Patescibacteria group bacterium
ACAAGGAAAAACTGTTCGCGTACGGGACGCTCAAGGACGGCGACATCCGGAAGACGTTGTTCGGCGGGCGGCCGGCGGGATTGCCCGATGCGCTCGAGGGGTTTGCGAAGACGACCACGGCCATCGGCGGCGCCGCCTATCCCAACATCGTCCCGGCCGGCGAGGGCGTCGTTGAAGGGGAGCTCATGGAGGTCGACGCGGAAACGCTCGCGAGGATCGACGGGTACGAGACCGGCGCGTACGCGCGGAAAAAGATGCAGCTCCGGAGCGGGGCGCTGGCCTGGGTCTACATCCGCGAATGATCCTATGACGCCGCTCGCCGTCAAAGCCTTCGCACCCGCGACCGTCGCCAACGTCGGTCCCGGTTTTGATGCGTTTGGTTTCGCGCTGAGCGGAGCCGGTGACACGGTCGAAGCCCGGCGAGTCGAAAAACGAGGCGTGCGATTGGTCGGCATCTCCGGCGACGGCGGCGCGTTGCCGCGCGATGCCAAGAAGAACGTCGTCGCCGCCGTCGCCGCCAAGATGGTCCGCGGCCTCGGCCTTCCGTTCGGCATCGATCTCGCGCTCGAAAAAGGCCTGCCGCTCGGCAGCGGCCTCGGTTCGTCCTCGGCATCGGCGGTCGCCACCGTGGTCGCCGTGAACGCGCTCATCGGTCGGCCCTACTCGGAGGCGGATCTCCTCGACTTCGCCCGATTCGGCGAGAAGGTCGCCTGCGGCAGCGCGCACGCGGACAACGTCGCGCCGTGCCTGCTCGGCGGATTCTGCGTCGTCCGCGCGGACGATCCGCTCGAGATCGTCCGTCTCGAGGCGCCGCGGACGTGGCGGGCCGTCGTGGTCCATCCGCATGTCGTGCTTCCCACGAAGCGGGCCCGCGCGGCGCTGCCGAAGTCCGTCGCGATCTCCGCGATGACGGTCAACGCCGCCAACGCGGCCGCGGTCGTCGCCGCCCTGCAGAAGAAGGACCTCGGCCTGTTCGGACGCGCGGTCATGGCCGAGGCGGTCGTCGTCCCCGCGAGGCGCCGGCTCATCCCGGGCTTCGGGGAAGCCGCGCGCGCCGCCATCCACGCGGGCGCGGCGGGCGTCTCCATCTCGGGCGCGGGTCCGTCGCTGTTCGCATTGACGGACGGTGACCGCCATGCGACGCTCGTCGCAGCGAAGATGATTGCGGCCTGGAAACGCCTCGGCATCGGCGCCGAGGCTTTCACGAGCCGGATCGGCGCCCGAGGCGCCCGCATTGTCGCCACTCAAAGGAGTTAGCTATGCACGGCACGCCCTGTCTCGCCTGTGCTCTTTGCACCGCACGATATCCGCTCGAGGACGACCGCGTCGTTTGCGATTGCGGAGGCCTCCTCGACGTCACGCACGACCTCGCCCTGGCCAAGGCCCGCGGCGCGGACGCGTGGAAGCGGCTGTTCGCCGCCCGCCGCGCCAATCCGCTCACGGACGGCGACAAGAGCGGCGTCTGGCGATTCCGCGAGCTCGTCCTGCCCGCCTTGGGCGACGGCGAGTTCGTCACCCGCGGCGAAGGCAACACCCGCATGTACGGGTCCGCCCTCGCCAGGCGAGCCAACGCCTGGATGGGGACGGAGAACGTCTCCTTCAAGCACGAAGGCGAGAATCCCACGGGTTCCTTCAAGGACCGCGGGATGACGGTGGCCATGAGCTGGGCCAAGAAACGCGGCGCGACGACCGTCGTCTGCGCTTCCACCGGCAACACCTCCGCCGCCGTGGCCTCGTACGCGTCGCTCGCCGGCCTGCCGGCCGTCATCATCATCTCCGAGAAGGGGACGGCGATCGGCAAGGTCGCGCAATCGCTCGCGTACGGCGCGAGAGTCCTGATGATCCGCGGCGATTTCGACGCCGCGCTGAAGCTCGTCATGCAGGCGCGCGAGAAGCTCGGGTTGACGGTCATGAACTCCATCAACCCGTTCCGCCTCGAAGGCCAGAAGACGATCATCTGGGAGGCGCTCGAACAACTCGGCTGGGACCCGCCCGACTGGTTCGTCGTTCCCGGGGGCAACCTCGGCAACGGCGCGGCCTTCGGCAAGGCGCTCCACGAAGCCTTCGAAATCGGGTTCATTCCGCGCATGCCGCGGCTCGCCATCATCCAGGCCGCGGGCGCTAACCCGTTTTTCCAGGCGTCTCGGGACGGCTGGAAGCGGCGCGCGATTTCCGCGAAGACGATCGCGACCGCCATCAAGATCGGCGATCCGGTCAACTTCGACAAGTCCGTTCGCGCCGTCCGCTGGACGAACGGCGTCGTCGACGAGGCGACGGACCAGGAGATCATGGACGCCAAGGCCGCGATCGACGCCGACGGCGTCGGCGCGGAACCCGCCTCCTGCGCCACGGCCGCCGGCATCCGGAAGCTCGTCGCGCGGGGCGTGATCGGCCGCGCCGACCGCGTCGTCGCGATCCTCACCGGCAACTTCCTCAAGGATCCCGACGCCACCATGGGCTACCATTCCGGCACGCTCGACGGCCTGTCGTCGCCGCACGCGAACCGTTCGGTCGTCATCGACCCGACGCTCGCCGCGCTCGAGGCCGCGCTCGCCGCGCGGCCATAAGAAAACCCTCCGCAGTACTGCGGAGGGTCTTTTTCATTCCGGCGCCGAGGCGAAGAGCATGTTGTACATGTGGACGTGCAGGCGCCGCGCCTGGGACGCCGACATGTGGCGCATCATGAGCCGCTCGAGCCGCTGCACTTCACGCTCCTCTGACTTGCGCCGGCCGACGAACCGGTCGCCGATGAGCACGTGCAGGCATTCGTGCGCGAAGGTCGCGATGACGTCGTTGCGGTGATCGACCCAGATGATCTGGGGTCCCTCGTCGACGAAGCCGACGATGTTCGGGAAACCATAGCTGCGGCAGAGCTTCTTGTTGCCCTGGAGCCGGCCGTAACGCAGGCGCCATGTGCCTTCCGCGCAGAGGCGGTAGATGCGGTGCATGAGCCGGTAGTGCAACCGGCGTTCACGCGCCTTCCGGTCGCTGGTATCCATGACGCACGCTCCTCGCGGCTGGGGTCGGGAAACGAAAGGATCTTTTTCAACTGTAACAGGCCGCCCCGCAAAGGGCAACCTCGGGAACGCCCCGTGCGTTGCCCCCGGCAGGCGTGGGCGATATACTTCCCGCATGTCCGAAGACTTCCTCGACAGCGAGGTCGCTGAGATGTACCTCAAGGACGCCGAGCCGTTGTGGCGGGCGTTCTGGTTCCATATGCATCTCATGGCCAAGAATCTCGTCGAATTCTCCGCGGGGCTCGACACCATCAGCGACGACGTCTTCGCCTACCACGTGAGCGGCCAGAAGAACGACCTTTCGCGCTGGGCGCAGGAGGTCGTCGGCGACGCGGCGCTCGCGCATGCCCTTGCCGACGTGACGACCAAGGAGGAGGCGGCGTCGATCGTCCGCGAACGGGTGGCCGAACTGAAGCGCGCCGCGGGCAGGCCGTGAACGTTTGAAGGATTCGGGAACGTCGGGTAGAGTGAGCAAGGACGTATTCATTAATCTCCACCGAAGAGGCCAACAGCGTATGTCGCTCACGTGCAGCGTATGCGAGCACGAACATCAGGATGACGGTACCTGCGAGTGCGGGTGCGAGGCCGAGCAGCAAGTCGATCAGATCTGCTGGAACTGCGGCCACGCGATGCACTCCGAACGGGAGTGCAAGTGCGGTTGTCTCGGCTGATCCGCGGCCGGCATGCCATCGTCAGCGACGGGAGTCATTGAACGCAATCTTTTGACGTCTATGGGCAAAGAAGTCGTCCTCGACATCGAGACCTCGAACAGTTTCGCCGACGTCGGCAAGTACGATCCGAGCCTCCTGAAGGTCTCGCTCGTCGGCCTGTACAGCTACGAGACGGACGCGTACGAATCGTTCCTCGAACCGGACCTCCCGAAGCTCTGGCGCCGGCTCGAAGCCGCGGACCGCATCATCGGCTACAACCTTTTCGGGTTCGATTACCAGGTCCTCAACACCTATTATCCGGGCGATCTCGCCAAGTTCCCGACCCTCGACGTCATGCTCGAGATCGAGAAGAAGATCGGTTTCCGCATCAAGCTCGACGACGTCGCGCACGGCTCGCTGGGCGTCGGCAAGTCCGGCAACGGGCTGCAGGCGATCGAGTTTTTCCGCCGCGGGGAGATCCAGAAGCTTCGCGACTACTGCCTCATGGACGTGAAGGTCACGAAGGAGGTCTATGAGTTCGGACTTTCCAACAAGCACGTGAAGTACAAGGACCGCATGGGCCAGCTCGTGCAGGTGCCGGTGGACTTCGTGCCGAAGGCGGAGAAGAAGCCGGTGAGCATGACGCTGCCGCTGTAGAGTTCTCAGTTGACGGAGGGCGGACGAAAGTCCGCCTTTTGCGTAGGACGACCCCCCTCCCGATCGGTCGCCTCGTCCCTTACCCCGACAACTGACAACTAATAACTGACAACTGCGTACTCTTTATTGTGCGACCCGTGACAACTTTTCCGGGCCTGAAACCGCACAAAAACCGAACAACCAAGTGTCGTTTTGTTATCCACAACAACCACAACATATTGTGGTATACTCGAACTGATGAACACTATATCTTGTGTATAAGTCCGCGACATCGCCTTGTTGATGGAACCGCGGCAATCGTCTATAACTTCACGGCACGCATCGAAACTTTTCTTCACCGCGCACTATGTCGATTCCCGTCTCGCCCTCGACGAAACAGAAGTCCGCGAACCGTCTTGATGAGATCAGGACGGTCGCCGCCATCCTCGAACAGATTCCGGATCTCCTGAAGGTGAAACAGGTCAGGAAACGCGACGGAAGCCTCGTAGGCTTCGCCGCCGAGAAGATCGGCTTGTCGCTCTCGAGCGTGCTCAAGGATTCCGGCGTGAACGACGAGACGCTGCTCGCGCGCTGCACGCACCAGGCGCTCATGCGCATCGACCGCGAGTTTGACGGCCACACGGTGCCGACGACGGACGACATCGCCCGCGTCATCGCGCTCGTGCTCGTCGACAACAACCTGACGTTCGCGGTGAAGAAGTATTTCCAGTCCATCGCCACCGACGCCCACGTCTCCCATAAGATCCTCTCGAAGGGCGTGCGCTTCCGCCGCCGGTTCACCCGTCCCGCCGTCCATCCGTACGACGAGATCGAGTGGGATGTCCGCGACGCGGTCATCACCAACGAGAAGGGCAAGATCGTGTTCGAACAGCGCGGCGTCGAGATCCCCAAGTCCTGGAGCCAGACCGCCACGAACATCGTCGTCTCCAAGTATTTCCGCGGCGAGATCGGCAAGCCCGAGCGCGAGACGTCAGTCCGCCAGATGGTCGACCGCGTGGCCAAGACCATCGCCGGCTGGGGCCGCGACGGCGGCTACTTCTCGACCGAGGAGGACGCCGACACGTTCGAGATGGAGCTCACGCACATCCTCGTGAACCAGAAGGCCGCGTTCAACAGCCCGGTCTGGTTCAACGTCGGCGTGAACCCGAAGCCGCAGTGCTCGGCCTGCTTCATCAACTCGGTGAAGGACGACATGCGCTCGATCCTCTCGCTCGCGGTCACCGAAGGCATGCTCTTCAAGTACGGCTCCGGCACCGGCTCCAACCTCTCCACGCTCCGCTCCTCGAAGGAGAAGCTGGCGCACTCGAGCGGCAAGTCGTCGGGCCCCGTGTCCTTCATGAAGGGCTTCGACGCCTTCGCCGGCGTCATCAAGTCCGGCGGCAAGACGCGCCGCGCGGCCAAGATGGTCATCCTGAACGTCGATCACCCCGACATCGAGGAGTTCGTCGAGTGCAAGGCCAAGGAAGAGAAGAAAGCGCACACGCTCATCGCCAACGGCTACGACTCGTCGATCGACGGCGACGCCTACGGCTCCATCTTCTTCCAGAACGCCAAC
>JAVHQX010000237.1:0-5724 GCA_036171355.1 Patescibacteria group bacterium
AGCGCCGCGGGGCCGCCTGCGCTCCCCTCGCGGTGTTCGCCGACGATCATGACGCCGTCCTCCGTGATGAATTCCACGCGCGCCATAAAAAACGCGTCAGCGCGAACGCTGCCGCCGTGGAGTGACGAGGTTCTTGCCCGCGGCGTAGTCGGCGAGGAAACCGTCGATGACGTTCGCGCCGATGAGATAACCGAGGCTTCCGCCGATCTCGCCCTTCGCCGCGGCCGTGGGGACGCCGACGTAGAGCCCGTTGGCGTCGAACGCCGCGCCGCCCGACGTGCCGCTGTCGATGAACGCGGAAGTCTTGATGAGGTCGTCGCCGACCCTGCCGCTCACCACGCCCTGGGTGAACGTGAAGGTCTCGGCGCCGATGCCGGGATAGCCGCCGATGTAAATCGGGTCTCCGAGGTCGAGGCCGAGCGACGCGTTCTTGGCGTCGGCGAACGCGATCGCGGGAAACTCCTTCGGCACCGGATCGCCGTCGAGCCGTTCGGTCAGCTTCAGGAGCGCGAGGTCGGTGCCGTCATGGACGGCCACCGCCGCGCCGACGTACTCGATCTTCGGCGGCACGTGAAGATCGTCGGTGAAGCCCACGCCGCAATAGCGGATGAGCGTCTGATCCTCGCTCACGAGGATATGCTGGTTCGTGATGATCAGGCCGCTCTTGTCGATGACCGTCCCCGACCCGGTGTAATAGGTGTTGCGGTCGCCGTTGTCGATGCAGACCAGTTCGACGATCGAACCGATGACGTTCTCGATGGGAAAAGGCGCCTTGGCGGCGGAGGTCTTCGCGCGCTCGTCGGCGGTCGTCTGGCGGTCGGCGATGGCCCTGATCTTCTCCTCGAACGACGCGACCTCGGCGGCCCGCTGCGCTTCCATCTCCGCCACGCGGAGATCGAGCTGCTGCTGGAGGCGCCGCGATTCGGCCTGCATGCCGCGCTGCTCGTCGAGGACCTGCCGCATCTGTTCCTGGCTGATGACGAAGGCGCCGACAAGCGTCGCGAACGCCGCGCCGAACGCGATGTAGAGCGCGCAGCGGAGATGGAACCTGAATGCGGGTCCGATGACGAGTTGCATGGCGGACGCTTTAAAATTTGATGACCTGTCCCGGCTTCCATCCCGAAGGCTTCTCTTCGCCGGCCGGAGCCTCGGGCGCCGGCGCGGGAGGCTGCTGCGGTTTCGACGCGGGGGCCGCGCGCGGTTCCTCGGGCTTTTCTCGTTTCTCGTTCGTCTCCGGACCGAGCTCCGGTTCTCCGCGGCGTCGGACGTCCTCGGCCGTCGGTTCCGGCGGACGTTCCGCTTTCGGCTTCTGTGCCTCGGGCATCAGGATCTCGCGATCGTCCTCTCCGGTGGACATGACGATGCGCGGTTTGTGCGTCTGCGTCGGCAGGACGGCCTCGGCGCCGGGCGGAAGCCTCGGCGGCCGGTCGTTCCGCCGCGGACGGTCCTGCGGCTTGCCCGAACCCTGCGACCTGTTCCCATCGGCCCGGTCCCTGCCGCCCTTCTGTCTTCCGTCGTCGCGTCCGCGTCCGCCGTCTTTCTTCTGACGGTTGTCCTGCCCTCCGCGGCCTCCCTGGCCGCGCTCGCCGCCTCCCCTGCCGCCCTCGGGCGGTTTCGGCGGCTTCGGTTTTTCGTCCGTCCCGTCCTCGCCGCCCGCGCCCGGCGCGGACGGACGCGGCGCGAGGGACGACAACGAAACAGGCTTCACGTCCGGCGTCTCCGGCGCGGCTTGTCTCGGCGGCGGCGCCTGCACCTTTATCATCGGAGGCGCGGACGGACGCGGCGCTGGCGGCCTGGGCGCGGCAGCGGGCTTCGGCAGCATCCCCTTCTGCTTCATGTCGAGATGTTCCTTGCAATACCACGGCTTCGACCAATCCGGCTCGAAGGTGAGGTCGGAGACCTTGCCGCAGACGACGCACGGGATCTGGAACTGGGCGACTTTCTTCTTCTTCGCACCGAAACCGCCGCCGTCGGCGGGCCGCGCCATCTCGCCGACGTCCGGCGAGCTTTCCTCGAGCGCCTTGATCCTCTCGGCGATGGCCGCCTCCTGTTCGTCCTCGGTCTGGAGAACGACGCCGGTATCGATGGTGCCGAACCCGCTCCACTTAATGACCTTCTCTTCAATGACCTTGCGCGGCGTGGAATACCGTTCTCGCGACACTTTGACCACCTTTTCCGTCGCGCCGATGCGTTCGGCGATCGGCGCGAGCGTCGCCGCCGAGAACGGTTCGGATGCGGCGCCATCGATCATCAGCTTGAGGTAGATCTCGTATTTCTTGAGGTTGACGAGGTCTTCCGGCGTGAACCGCGGCGTGAACTCCGCTTCCATGTACGTCGCGTCCGCCGCGCCGACGCGGAAGATGACGAGCGTGCCGACGTTGCCGAAAACGGCCCAGCGGACGGTCTCATCGAGCTGTTCGATGTACTGATGCGCGACGATGAGCGCGAGCCGATATTTGCGCGCCTCGGAGAGGATGTTCGCGAACGATTCCGTGGCGAAGTTCTGGAATTCGTCGACGTACAGGTAGAAGTCTTGGCGGTCCTTCTCGGGCATGTCCACGCGCTCCATCGCGGAAAGCTGCAGGCGCGTGATGATCATGGCGCCCAAGAGCCGCGAGTTCTCCTCGCCGATGCGCCCCTTGGCCAGGTTCACGATCAGGATCTTCCTGGTGTCCATGATCTCGCGCATGTTGATGGTCGACTTCACCTGCGCGACGATATTCCTGATGATGGTGGCGGAGAGGAACTGGCCGACCTTGTTCTGCAGCGGTGCGACGGCCTCGGTGCGATACTTCTCCGAGAACGACGCGAACTCCTTCACCCAGAAGGTCTTCACGACCGGGTCCTGGATGAGCGACACGACCCGCTTGCGGTACTCGGCGTCCGAAAGGAGGCGGTTGATGCCGAGGAGCGTGGAGCCCGGGAAGTCCAGAAGCGCCATGATCGTGTTGAGGAGGATGTACTCCATGCGCGACGACCACACGTCCGGCCAGATCTTCTTGAAGACGCCCATGAGGCCGGCGGCCACGAGGTGCTTCTGGCCCTCATCGACCGTCTCGAGGATGTTGAACCCGATCGGGTACTCCATGTCCGCCGGGTTGAGGTACACCACGTCGTTGATGCGGTGCGGCGGGATGAAATCGAGGAGTTTCTCGGCGGTATCGCCGTGCGGGTCGACGTAGGCGAGACCGTGGCCCGCGTAGATGTCGGCGAGGACCATGTTCTCGAGGAGCGTGGTCTTGCCCATGCCGGTCTTGCCGAGCACGTACATGTGGCGGCGGCGGTCGTCGGTCTTGATGCCGAACCGCCGCTTCTGATTGCGAAAATTCGTCTCTCCGAAGAGGACGACTTCGTTCTCGTGATCGTGGGAATACGGTTCCGGTGCTTCTGCGGACATGGGAGTGATGCGAGTGGCCGAGTGGTGGAGTGGCCGAGTGGTGGAGTGGCGCCTCCATGGACGCTTGACCACTCAACCACTTCACCACTTCACCGCTGCGGCCTTATCCGAAAGGAAGATTATCGGGCAGGCCGTCCCCGTCCTCGTCCATATTCTTCTTGGAAGGCTTGGCCGGCGCCTTGATCTCCACGGACGGGAAGGATCCCTCGGCCGGCAGCGACGACGGCGGTTCGGCGCGCTTCGCTTCGGTCTTCTTCACGAGCGGCGCCTTCACGGAGAGCATCGGAAAGTGGTAGAGCGTCGCGAGCTCCTCGATGTTCAGCGCGTACGGTGAGGCGCCCTTGCTGCTGCGGTTGCGGTAGTTGGCGATGATCCGGGTCTTCTTCTCGTTCTCGGACCAGCGCTGCCAGAAATAATCCCCCTTCGGCGTGACGGGCCCGTACCACTTGAACGCGTTCATGTTGATCGCGTTGAACTGGCTCATGGCGCCCTTGAGCTGCGACATGCGGCCCTTGTTGAAGACGTCGCGGCGGCCGATGTAGACCACGCGGATCTTCACCATGAAGCCGACCTTGGCGAGCTTCTCCTGGACCTTCTCGAGCACCTTGCGCTCGCCCGGCGACAGCGACGCGATCTTCGGCTGATCGGGTTTCTTCTCCTTCGGCGCCTCTTCGCCGCCGTGCATCAGCTCGGTGACCACGGCCATCGGGATTTCCATGAGATAATCAAGGACCCCCTTCGGCGCGATCTTCTTCTTGCCCATGATCTTGTCGACGACTTCCTCGCCCTTCTTCTGCCAGGATTCGTCGACGGGCGTGACGCGGAACTGCAGCCACATCTGTTCGCCGCGCTTGAGGCCGCTCATCACCTCGAGGATGGCGGACATCGGGTCCTTGAAGATCATCTCTTCGGCCGCCTTGTCCTCGAACTCGGTGAACGTGCGGATCGGGTACGCCGCCAGCCTCTTCAGGACGAACTCGGTGCCGAAACAGTCCCATTCGGGATCGGGAAAGCGCCTGGGGGCCTTGTCGACGTAATCCGGGACCTCGCTGATCTCGGCTTCCGGATACTGCGCGTAGATGGACGACTCCACGAGGTCGCGGAATTTCTTGGGGCAATGGACGAGGTACTGTACGTACCCGTCGACGGAGACGAGTTCGAAGCTGAACGAGAGATTGAGCTTCCCCTTCCAGTATTTCTCGTACGCGTCGAGCCTCGAGTGCGCCCCCGAAAGGTGCGTGAAAATCTGCTCGGCGGCCTTCGGCGTCTGCTCGTTGTTCCGCGGGATGTCGATGGCCAGGACGGTATACGCGACCGTCGCGGCGAACTTCTCCTGCCGCGACTGCACCCACAAAAGCCACAGTCCCTGGATGAGGACGAGGAGCACCGGGATCCAGCCGCCGTCCAAAAAAATCCGCGCCATCAAGAGCGGAAACGGGAGGTTCCCCAGTTGGACGAAATAATTGAAGTTGATCTGAATGGTCGGCATGCGCGTAATGAAGCGGAAAAACAGCCGTCCGCCCGCCGTATCCGATACCTTTTCATGATAGCAGAAATAAGGCGGAAAATCAACCGTGACGGCGCCGGTTTTTCCGCAAAAAAGCGCCGTCCGGGAAGGACAGCGCGGGGGCCGAGGGAGGGGCCGGCGTCAGCGGGGCTCGGGCGGGGCTCCCCGCACGAGGCGGAGGGCGGCGATACCGCCGAGCGCGGCGAGGCACAGGAGGCCCACGAGGGTCGTGTGGCGAAGCGGCGAGAAGATGCCGGTGAGCATGCCGCCGGCGAATCCGGCGATCGCCCCGAACACCCGGGTGGCAAGGTCGCGGCGCTCGAGGAGCCGCAGCGCAGCGTGGACGCCGCAGGACGCCGCCAGCACGCACCAGAAGATGGGCAGGACCGCCCACGATCCGAGGATGATGCCCGCGGTCACGAGGGCCGTGGCGATGGAGGCGGCGGTCACGGCGGCGGCCGGGTGGCGGGCCTGCGCGATGGTCGACGCCGTGAGCACAGCGAGGGCGGCGATGCCGCCGAACGAGGCGACGACCGACAGGGGTTCGGCGACGAACGCGACGGCGAGACAGGCGGCGAAGACCGAGATCGGCAGGGCGCCGCGCCCGATCTGTCGGGCGAGGCTCGTGGTGGTTGCGGTTCCGGACATGGTGATACCTCCGTTGCGAGGGGTGAAAAGGACGGAACGGAGGAACGTAGCATGGAAAGGGAAAAGGGTAAAGGGAGATCGGAGAACGGAGATGGGAGATAAAAGACTGAAGACGGAAGACGGCAGTTGGAAGACCGGAGAACGGAGAATAAAGCAAAAAGACGGCCGTGGC
>JAVHQX010000238.1:0-1224 GCA_036171355.1 Patescibacteria group bacterium
ATCGTCGCGATCGGGGGCATCCCCGATGTCTCCATCGGCGAGACCGTCGCGGACGTCTTGAACCCGGTCGCGCTGCCGACCATCGCCATCGAGGAGCCGACGGTCAAGATGACCTTCGGCATCAACACCTCGCCGTTTTCGGGCCAGGAGGGCAAGTACACCACGTCGCGGCAGATCAAGGAGCGGCTGGAGCATGAGCTCGAGACGGACGTCGCGCTGCGCATGTTCACGACGGACTCGGCGGACAAGTGGGTCATCGCCGGCCGCGGCGAGCTTCACCTCGCCATCCTCATCGAAAAGATGCGTCGCGAGGGTTTCGAGCTTCAGGTCTCTAAGCCGCAGGTCATTTTCAAGGAAGAGGGCGGACGGAAGCTCGAGCCGATCGAACTCGTGACCATCGAGGTTCCCGAATCGTTCGCCGGCACGGTCATCGAGAAAATGGGCAAGCGCCGCGGCGAGATGAAGGACATGAAGGTCGAGAACAAGACTTCCTACCTCGAGTTCGTCATCCCCACGCGCGGCCTCATCGGCTACCGCTCGGAACTTCTCACCGACACCAAGGGCCTTGGCATCATGAACAGCCTGTTCATGGGCTACGAGGACTACCGGGGCGACTTCGAGGCGAACCCGCACGGCTCGCTCATCGCCTTCGAGGACGGCGAGACTAGGACCTACTCGCTCGTCGCCGCGCAGGAACGTGGGCAGCTGTTCCTCGGTCCCGGCGTCCACGTCTACTGCGGCATGATCGTCGGCCAGAACGCCAAGGCCGAGGATCTCGAGGTCAACGTCTGCAAGGAGAAGAAGCTCTCGAACATGCGTTCCAAGGGCGACGGCGCCGCGGAGGCGCTGGACACCCCGCGGACCATGGGGCTCGAGGACGCGCTCGAGTACGTCGGCGACGACGAACTCGTAGAGGTGACTCCGAAGACCATCCGGCTCCGGAAGATGCTGCTCGACCCGAACGACCGCAAACGCCAGCTGCGGAACGATGCCAAGGGCGAGTGAAAGGAAAGAGCCGGCCCGCACGGGCCGGTTTTTCGTATCCTCCGCGAGTCGTGATAAAATGGATCGCATGCAGCGCCGACGCCATCCCGCCGTGCACGCATCCGTCCTCGCGACGGTCGCTTTCGGCTGCCTGGCCGCCGCTGCGGCGCTGGCGGCGACCGTCGATCCCGTCGTCCGGGCGACGGCTTGACCGGCAGCAACACTTCTTTGCAGCCGCTG
>JAVHQX010000239.1:0-5687 GCA_036171355.1 Patescibacteria group bacterium
AGGCAATCCTACTCACTGATAACTGAGAACTGAAAACTGACGACTCCCGGCTACCGATCATGATGGCTCATGTGGCTGCCGTGCTCGACGAACATCCGCTTGGCGAGCCGGACCTCGAGCATGGCGAGGCCGACCTGGGCCCACATGCGGCAGTACTGCGCGAACGCGCGGACGACGCCGACCTTTTCGTATTTCCTGCGGATGGAAAGCCCGACGAGCGGCGACGCGCCTATGGGAAGGCCGTTCGCGCGGCAGAAGTAGTTGAGCGCGGTCTCCACCTTGAAACCGGAAAGGTAACGGCCCGGAAGGCCGTCGAAGATTTCGCGGCGCAACGCGCGCTCGCCGCTCACGAGCGGCAGCACGGACGAGAGCGCCGTCCAGAACGGCCCGCGGTCGCGGAGGCCGACGTGCATGTATTCCTTGCCCGACGCGACCGGCGCGAGCAGCGCCTCGGCGTGCGCGGCGGAAAAATTCCTGAGGTCGGCGTCGAAGAAGCAGACGACCGGGGCGTCGGTGTGCATGACGCCGTGGGCGAGCGCCGCACCCTTGCCGCGGTTGCCCGCGAGTTCGTGGACGAGGGTCGCTCCGGCCTCGCGGGCCGCGCGCGCGGTGCCGTCGGTCGAACCGTCGCTCACGACGATGACCTCGCGGAACAACCCCGAAGACGCGAGCGTCTTCACGACGTCGCCTATGGTCTTCTCCTCGTTGTAGGCCGGCACGATCGCGGCCGCGGCAGGTCGTTTCATGACGGAAAGGCGCCCCCTCAGGAGCGCCGCAACGTGACTTCGTACAACACGTCCTCGGCGCGACGGAGGCTGTTCTTGGCCTGATCGAACTTCGTACGCAGATAGCCGGTGAGATCCATCTCGAGAAGGCGGACGACGATCTCCTCAATCACGCCCTTGAGGGCGCGGACCTCGTCGATCCTGCCCTCGGTCGCGAGGCGCACCTGGCGCCGCTGCAGTTCGCCGGTGAGATCGGAAAGTCCGCCGAGGTAGATCTCATGATCGACGCCCTCGAAGGGCACCGGACCGACCGTCCCGTCCTTCACCCAGGCGCGGTAGAGCGCCGCCTCGGCGTATTCCTCGAGCGCCGCGCGGTAGGCGCCTTCGTCGGCGAGTTCCGGACGCCCGACGATCTTCGCGCGGATGTCGGCGAGGGCGGCGGAGGCGGAGCCGAGCAGCGCGTCGGCGCCCGCGACATCGTCGCGGTGCAACGCGAAAATCGCCCGCTTGGCCTCTCCCTGGGCGGCGTTGGCGCGGGCGATGAGCTCCCGCCGGATGGCGACGTGCGACGCCTGACGCTCCTTGAGCGCGTCGAAATACGCCTTATCCAGCATAGACCTTGCCGGGGACGGCGAGCCCGAACTTGGCGTACAACTCGGTCATCTTCTGCGCGCGAAGGACCGGGTCCGCGATCTTGCGGATCAGCGCCTTCTGCGCGCGGATGTGTCGGCGGCAGCTGCGAGTGAGCATGGAGCGCGTCTTTTGCATATGACTTAGGTCCGTCCGCGATGACGCGGACTACCCGATGAGTATCGCCCGCGCGCGGCCTAAAATCAAGGCTTCCGGCGCGTCGGCAAAAAGAAGCGCCCGGCCCGACAAGCGTCGGACCGGGCGTGTTTTTCAGACGTAATCCCTGATCGCGTCCTCCTGCGGCACGTAGCGCATGAGGTCGGCCTGGAGCCCGCCGTCCTTGTCGTGGCGGATGAGGCCGAAGGTGAACTGCGTGTCGTCCGCGAGGTCGGGCTTGACCGCGAAAATGCGGAACAGGCCGGCGACGATGAGGAAGACGAGCAGGATGCCCACGGGCAGCTTCAGGTCGAGCAGGTCGTACGACAGCACGTGGAAGCCGTTCCTCGGGAACGAGGTCAGCAGGAACACGAGACCCGCGGTCACCGCGGCGACGAATCCCACGAGCTTGGTGAGCTGGCGCGTGAACGCGAGTTCGCCCGTCTTGAGGAAGTGGCCGATCGTCCGCCAGACGACTTCGAACCAGCGGAAGCGCTTCCACGAGTACGTGAACGTCGGGTGGAGGAAGCGCAGCTTCATGGACCACGTCCCCGTGTTGATGTAGGTGCCATCGGGGTCCGTCACGCGGCGCGGGATGTGCGAATGGCCGAGAACGACCACGCGCACGCCCTCACGGCGGCGGAACAGCTTCTGCGCGTAGGTGTCCACGGGATTGTGCTTCGTGGTGGCGAGCACGACCCGGAGGACGGTCAGGAAACCCGTCTTGCGGCGGATGTCCCAAAACGCGAAGAGCTGGTTGTAGATGAGCATCCACAGCAGGGCGAACCCCGCGAAGACGCCCCATGCCCACTGATGCTTCGCCGCGTGCAGCCAGATGTCCCACTCGGTCGGCATGCGGCCGATGAGCGGGTTCTTGAGCTTCAGGCGGTTCGCCAGCGAGACGGTCATGTGCGATCCGAGCGGCTTGTTCAGCACCGGCCGCTTGAGCGGCTGGCCGAAGTGATCCGTGAGGATCGCGTTCCGCGGCTCAATCGTGTTGTGCGCCTCCGAGTTCATGCCGTGGTCGTACAGCACGCCGCGGTCGAAGTCCTCGAAGTCCATGGACTGGTCCACGAACCGGATCTTCGCGGCGAGCGCCGCGTCGCCGGCGGCGAGCCGGCGCAGGATCTGCTTCTGCACCTCCGGCCAACACAGGAACTGGTCGTGGTTTCCCACGAACACGTCCAGCTTGGCGTTGGGCAGCCGCAGGAACCGGTCGAGCGCGTTGAAGAACGTCGCATGGCCGCGGATGATGCGGCGCATCTTGTACGCGGCCGCGGCCTCGAACGGCGGATCGACGAGCCGCCCGTTCCAGGTGACGGCGAGCGGGTCGAAGCAGTCGCCCATCAGCCTGATGCGGAGCGTCTCCGCGCGGCCGTACGTCGCGACGATCTTGGCGACGAATGCGTCGAAGACGTCGTCGTAGACGAAATCCTCGAGCGGGTTCGGCACTTCGATCACCGCGGACGACTCGACCGGGGCGAAGAAACCCTTCACCCACCGGCAGAGCCGGCTTGACGCGCGACGCTTCACGCGGACCTGCAGGACTTTGCCGGCCGACAGGTGCATGTCGCTCACGACGACGCTGACTTCCTCGAGCTGCGGGACGTCCGGCGACGGCCCGTCTCCATTCGGAAGAACGGTACGGGTTTCGTCCATGACGGCCTCCAGGGCGGAAAAGGGATGAAAGGTGCGCGGAGAACGGGCGAAATGCCCACCCTCCATGCTCGGACTCCATCAAAAAAACGCGGTTTTGTCAACCCGCGAAGGATGCCGACAAATCTGTTTTTTCCGCTTCACTCAGCAAAAATCAACGTTTTCTGCCATGGGCGACGACCCGCCTATAGATCGCTTCCGTCTTGGCGGCGATGACGTCCCAGTCATAGGTCGTCCGGATCCACTCCTTGGCCTTGGCCCCGAGCTCGGCCACGAGCTCCGGATGATTCAGGAGTTCGCGCAGTTTAGCGCGGAGATCGGACGGATCGGCGTTCACGAACGTCAGGCCGCTGTGGTCGATGGACTCGACGTTCTCGGGGATGTCGGACACGAGCACACAGCGCCCCGCGGCCATGGCCTCGAGGATGGCGATGGCCAGGCCTTCGGCCTCGGACGGATGGACGTAGAGATAGGCGTTGGCATAGAGCTGCGCCAGCGCCGCGCCGGACTGGAAGCCGGTGAACACGATGGACGAATTCCCCTCCGACAGCCGCCGGACCTGCTCCGCGTACTCCCCTCCCGCGTCTCCCGCGCCGACGATGACCAGCTTCTTCTCTTTCTCGAAACCGTCGTACGCGGCGATGAGATGATGGATCCCCTTCTGCTTCACGAGCCGCGCGACGGTCAGGATGTAGCCGCCCGGCACGAGGCCCCACTGCGCGAGCAGGTCGCTCCCGGGATACGACGGAATCACCGCGCCGTTCGGGACGTAGTCGACCTTCGCGCGGTATTTCTTGCGGCAATACCGCGCGATGGACTGCGAGACCGCGATGGTTGCGTGCGGAAAACGCACGGCGGCCCACTCTCCGAACCGCAGGTAGAGACGCGCGAAGTATCCCCATTTCTGGTGGAACCGGTCGATGCTGTGGAACGTCACGACGACGCGCTTGCCGGGCGCGAACACGCGCGGGATCCAGGCGAGGGTCGCCGGACCGACGCCATGGTAATGGATGACGTCGGCCCTCTTGAAAAGCGCGGACACCGTCGCAAGGAAGGCGCGCGTGATGGCGTCGAGATGCTTGGTCGGCAGCGACGGCATCCGCTGCAGCCGGATGCCCTTGTATTCCGCGAGACGGGCCGTCGTGTGGCGGGGACGGACGTACGCGGTCACCGCGTCGCCCCGCGCCGCGAGCCGCGTGCCGATCTCCTCGACGTGGCGTTCGATGCCGCCCGAATCGGCCCGGACCGGCAGGCCCTTCTGCCCGATCATGATGATGGAAAGCGGTTTCGCTTCGGAGGCCATAAGCGGGACTGATGCGGCGTCAGTATAGCATGGGCGGTTTGACCTCGGCCCGCGGGCCTGAAACCATTGGCGTACCGTCCGGTTCCCGCTGGTTGCCGGACGTTGTCGTCGGAAGGATGGAACGGATGAACCGACGCTTCGTTCTCTGCATGTGGTTGATGATCGCCGCCTGTCTGGCGCCCGCATACGCGAGCGCGCAGGACGCGCCTCGCCCCGCGCACGCCGTCGTCACAGCCCGCATCGCCGAAGCGCGCCGCCTCTTGGCAGGCACGCGGATCGGCACGTCCCGCATCGGCGGCGACAACGCCGTCCTCGCGGTCTGGCAGCCGTCGGATCCCTCGCGAGGCGTCCGCCTCGTGACCGTCCTGAACGGCGTCTCGCGCACGCGGGGCTTCACCGTCGCCGTCGTCCTGCGTAACGGCGTGAACTCCCGCTATCGCCTCGACGGCGGCTGGCAGGCGCTCACGATCCGGACGAACGTCCGGGGCGCCGGTCGCGTCCGCGGCATGCCTGCGGTCTACATGCCGTACGACCCGGCGCTCGACACGCCGGAAATGCGACGCGAGGGCCGGGCCTACCTCGAATCGGTGATCGCCGACGCGAGGTCGCGGCTCACGCGCAACACCGTCGCGTCGCGCGCCGTGGACGGCAGCCTCGTCCCCGACGTGATCCCCGATCGCGTCCTGCTCGCCCTGCTCGTCATCGAGCACGTCGATCCGGACGACTTCGCGCGCGACGGCGTCGAGCCGTCGGCAGGCCGCGTCTTCACGACCGCGGCGCTCGATCGCGGCGACGCCTTCCGCTACGCGGGCTCGTACGCGGGGGCGCTCGGACTCGCGCAGTTCATCAACGGCACGTACCGCCTGACGAGGGCCCATCATCCCGCCGCGCAGCTTCCCGCCGACTTCCGCGCCGGCATGGGCGACCACCTCGCCGCCGTCACCGCGCAGTTCTGCCTGGCGGACTGGTCGCTGTCGCGCCTTCCCGACGCCCGCCGCGACCGCCTCCGCGAGGCCGCCCGCATCGAGGACGTGGGCGCCTTCCTTGCCGCCGCGTACAACGGCGGCGAAGACCGCGCCGCGACCGCGTACCTCGCCGACCAGTCGGCGTGGGAACGCGAAGGACACGGGCTCGCCGGACAGACGGTCGGCTACGTCCGCGAATTCCGGGAGACCTACCGGTTCCTCGGACGATGAACGTCACGCAAAACCCCGATC
>JAVHQX010000240.1:0-5630 GCA_036171355.1 Patescibacteria group bacterium
CCACATGGAACGCGTTGCACGCGTCGAAGCAGCGCTTGATGAACCATCGCCGGTAGTCCCATGGATACGCCGACCAGGTCCCGCCCTTCACGATGAGCTCGATCTTGTCCGCGGCGTGGCCGTTCTCGGTGAGCGCGCGGAGGCGCGAGGCGACTTGGCGCCACGGGTCGAAGCGGTTCATGAGCGCGCGCATGGCGGCCGGCTCGTTCGAGAGGTAGCTCTTGGGCATGATGGCCTCGGTCGGGCAGTACACGCACTTGCCCGGACACGCGTACGGCTTCGTCAGCACCGTGACGATGACGACGCCGGAGAGCGAACGGACTTCGCGGCGGGTGAGGATCTTCTCGAGGACGGGGCTCCTCCGCGACGGGTCGGCGGCGACGCGCGCGTCGTAGGCGCGGCGCAGCGCTGCCGTGGCCGGGATCTGCACGCCGGCGGCGTTCGCCATCTTCCTTTTGAACGCCAAGAAGTCGTCCTTGGTTTGGACGCCCTCGTCCAGAGATGCTTGAATGATGGCATCGGTGATGCTCATGCGGCGCTTTCCATGAAAAAGGAGACTGCGGACAACCTGCTTGCCAAGGTGCGCGGCGATTACGACGACATCGCCGACGAGTTTTCGGCGACGCGCACCGACCTGTGGCCCGAGATGGCCCGCTTCAAGGAGTTCCTGAAGTCCGGCGATCGCGTGCTCGACATCGGCTGCGGCAACGGCAGAGCGTACCAGCTGTTCGAGGGCATGGCAATAGAATATGAGGGCATCGACGTGTCGTCCCGCCTCATCGCGCTGGCCAAGGAGCGCATCCACGACCTGCTCGCGACGTTCCGCGTCGGGTCCATGCTCGCGCTGCCGTACGACGAAGGCGACTTCGACGTCGCCGTCTGCGTCGCGGTGCTCCATCACGTCCCGTCGCGCGAATACCGTCTGGCGGCGCTGCGCGAGGCGTGCCGGGTCCTGAAACCCGGCGGCTGGCTGCTCCTCACGAACTGGGACCGTTGGAAGCCGGCGTACTGGAAGGAGCATCTCGCGGCCGTCGCGCGGAAACTCTTTGCGCGGTCACCGTACGACTTCAGGGACATCTTCATACGCTGGAACCGCGGCCCGACGCGCGTCATGCGGTATTACCACGCGTTCACCCGCGGCGAGCTCGCGGACCTCTGCCGTGCGGCCGGGCTCATCGTGACCGAGAACTATTACGTGCGGAAGGGGAAAAGGACCTCGTGGTGGAAAGGGGACAACCTGATCACCGTCTGCAAGAAGCCGCACGCCCCCGGGCGCATTGACGTCGGGGCCGGTCGGGGCGTATAACGGCATCCTCGGAGCAACGAGAACGACAAGGAGGATTCGATGGAGTTCTTTTCGGACCACTGGCTGCTGTGGGTCTGCTTCCTGGCGCCGGCGCTCGCCGTGATCGCCGCGGTCAAGGCCGCGGGCAAGCCGCTCTGGCTCGCCGCTCTCGCGCGGTTCGTCGCGTTCATCGCGGCCTGTCTGCTCGGCATGGGCCTCATCCATGTCGTCGTCGGTTTCGCCGTCGACGGACTCATGCACTGAAGCGCCACCCCTTCCGCGAGGGGCGTTTTTCGTCACGCGGCGTCCGGGGCCGCGCGCGTCTGAAGGGCTTTACAAAACGCCAAAATTAGGTACTGTCAACGCAAGCTCCTTACATCGGCATCCGTCACTTCGCCTCGGGAGGAGGTTCCCATGGCCAGATATGACGACGACAGGCCCATTCCGCCCTCTGATGAAGAGCGCAGGATGGTACGCTGGCTCGACAACGCTCTCATCTACACGTGGAAGGAGAACTCGGACGGCGGCAAGACCCTGCGGTTCAGTTGCAGGAATCCGCTCTACGAGTTTTTCAATCAGATGATATGCATGGGCGACCCCGGCTACGCGCTCGCCGCGTCGCTGTTCGGCCGCGCCGTCACGGACAAGAACGTCGAACGCGCCGTGCGCTCGCGTCTCCTGACGCTGCTCGCCTGCGGCCTCCGTGAGATCGGCCGCGAGACCCGCGCCGAGATCACCGAGACCGGCGTCGCGCACTTCGGCCGCTTCGTGAACGTGCTCATCGCGGAGATGCCGCAGATGCACGTGGAATGGGCCGAGGACATGGACGCGGACGACCCGAAGCGGGACCTGCGCAAGCAACCCATCGCGGTCATCCGCGGCGTGCTGCTTTCGCCGGCGCTCGACCAGCGCCGCTGCGTGCGGTTCTGGGAGCTGGCCGCGGCTTCGCCCGGCTTTCCGCTCAGGATCTTCTCGGATCCGTGCCCGCCCGACGACGGCGCCATCTTCTCGTCCTACCATCGCAGGGCGTTCGGCATCGTCTTCGCGCTCGTCTCCGACGTCGCGGTCGAGAAGTTCGCCACGCATCTGCGCGACCACGCCGACCGCAAGAGGGTCCGGCGCTGGCACGAACCGCCCCCTGGCCACGGCAAGGAAGGCGGGAAGTGGACGGTCGAGTCGGAAAGCGCGACGCCGCAGGAGCGCCTCAACGTCTTCCACTGCATCGCGGGAGGCATCGAGGGCAACGACCGTCGCCGCAAGGTCTCCGAGCTGTTCGGCATCGTCTGACGCGCTGCGCGTCTCGAGAGGGTTTCGACCCTCTCTTTTTTTACCCCGGGACGTTGACGCCGCGGCGGCGCCGCAGTATCGTCAGGCGTCCCGAGCGCAGGGCCGGGGACGGAGGGAATGGTCATGGAAGAAGTGACGACCGGGGCCGCCGATGGCCCCATCCGCGCGACGGTCGATTACGGCATGCCGCTGTGGCGCCTCGTCGAGGTCGGCGGCTACCGCCATTACGACGTGGACATCACGGACGAGCGTTTCCGCCGGGGAGGCGACGGCATCGCTTCGCTGGCATTCGAGGTCCTGGATCTCGGCGCGCTGCCCGACGGAGAGGCGGCGCTCGCCGGGATCGCCGTGCGCGGCGTCAGGCCGGCGACGTTCGCGGAGACGCTCGCAGTCGGCGTTGCGCACCCCGACCTGCCGAGCAGCGGCATCCTCGCCGCATTCGGCTCCGTCTGGGGGGACGACCGTTTCATCCCGCCGCGCCGCTACGTCGCGGCCATCCAGGCATTCAACGGCCACCGGTACCTGGATCTCCAGCCGCTGGCGTTCCCGTGGAAGCCGGAATACAAGGTCCTTGTGACGCCCATGCAATGATCCCGGCGCGCTCGCGTCGCAGCCCGCTCCCGCTTCGAGGGCGGGTTTTTTCGTCCCGCGGCCAGGGTTTACGGATAAGGCGCCGCGCGGTACGATGAGGTATCGCTATGGGAATCCTGGAGAGCGTTTCGCGCGTCCACGTCATCGGCGCGGGCGGCATCGGCGTTTCGGCCGTCGCCCGTCTCTTGTGGCACGAAGGCAAGGCCGTCACCGGCTCGGACGTCGCGCGGAACGAGATCGTCGACGACCTCGTCGCCCTCGGGATCCCGGTCTCCGTCGGCCATCGCGCTACCAACCTGCCCCCCGTCACCGACCTCGTCGTCTATTCCGATGCCGTTCCGGCGACGAACCCCGAACGCGTGGAAGCGGAGCGGCGGGGCGTCCGCCAGTTGAGTTACTTCGGCTTCCTCGGCGAGTTTTCGCGGGAGCGCACGACCATCGCCGTCTCCGGCACGAACGGCAAGAGCACCACCACCGCGCTCCTCGGCTTGATGCTCGAGCGCGCCGGTTTCGAGCCGACCGTCATCGTCGGATCGAAGGTGGCCTCGTTCCCCGGTAAGAACCTGCGCATCGGGCGCGGCAAGCATTTCGTGGTCGAGGCCGACGAGTACAACGCGCACATGCTGTCGCTCGCGCCGCAGATGATCGTGCTCACGAACATCGAGGAGGACCACCTCGATTTCTATCGCGACCTCGCCCACATCCGCGACACCTTCAAGGAATACGTGCGCCGCCTCCCGCCGGACGGCCAGCTGGTCCTGAACGCCGACGACCACGTCTGCTTCTACGAGCTCGCGCCGAAGGTGCCGTTCACGACCTACGCGATGGACAATCCCGCCGACTACGTCGCGCGCCACGCCGCGGTCACGACCGGCATGCAGACGTTCCAGATCGTCCGCACGCGCGGGGGCAAAGAGGAATCCGTGGGAGACTTCGCGCTCGGGGTGCCCGGCCGCTTCAACGTCATGAACGCGCTCGCGGCGGCGACGGCCGCGTTCGAACTCGGCGCGAACGTCGACGCGGTCAAGGCGGTCCTCCGCGAATTCACCGGCATCTGGCGTCGGTTCGAGCGGGTGGGGGAGCGCAAGGGCGCGATCGTCGTCTCCGACTACGGGCACCACCCGACCGCCGTCCGCGGCACGCTCGAGGCCGCCCGGTCGTTCTATCCCGACCGCCGCATCGTCCTCGCCTTCCAGCCGCACCAGCGCAACCGCACACGCAAGCTCTTCGACGAGTTCGTGGCGTCATTCGACGGCGCGGACCTCGTCCTGCTGCCCGAGATCTACGACGTCGCCGGCCGCGAGGCGCCCGAGGACCGCAACGTGAGCTCGCGCGGCCTCGTCGAGGCGACCCGCGCGCGCGATGCCGAACGCGGCGTCCGGCGCGAGGTCCTTTACGGCGGCACGACCGGCGAGACGCTGGCGCGCCTCGAGGCGATCATCCGGCCGGACGACTTGGTCCTTCTCGTCGGGGCCGGAGACATCTATACTTTGGCAAAGAAGCTCGTCGTTTGACCGGCTGCAGTGAGACAATGAGAGAGTCAGAAAGTGAGAAAGAAGGGCGCCCGCCGACGCGGCTTTCTCACTCTCTCACTTTCTCACTCCGTTACTCTCGTATTCCCATGCTCGAAGAATTGCGCAAAAGGATCTCCCCAGAGGTCCGCGAGGGCGAACCGCTCGCCAAGCACACCACCTTCCGAATCGGCGGGCCCGCCGAGTATTTCCTTGAGGCGAAATCCGCCGATGACGCGGCGAAGGCCGTCGCGGCCGCGAGCGGACTCGGCATCCCGTATTTCGTGTTCGGCGGCGGATCGAACATGCTGGTGTCCGACGATGGCGTGAAGGGGCTCGTCATCAAGATGGCCAACCGCGGTTTCACCATCGACGGCAACACGGTCGTCGCGGAGGCGGGCGCGACCACGGGCCTCGTCTCGACCCGCGCGACCGAAGCGGGACTGACCGGGTTCGAGTGGGCGGTGGGCATCCCGGGCACCATCGGCGGCGCCGTGCGGGGCAATTCCGGCGCCTACGGCGGCGAGATGAAGGACGGCGTCATTTCCGTGCGCGTGCTGAAGGACGGCGTCGACACGGTCATGCCGAACGCCGACTGCGCGTTCGGGTACCGCGATTCGATCTTCAAGAAGAACCCCGGATTCGTCGTGCTGTCGGCGACGCTGATGTTCGCCAAGTCTCCCGACTCCGAGGCGGCCAAGGCCAAGCTCCGCCAGATCCTGCTCGACCGCAAGGAGAAGCAGCCGGTCGAGTATCCGACCGCCGGCTGCATGTTCACGAACTGGGCCCCGTCCTCGCCCGCGGACCTCGAATCGCTCCGGCACTCGCTCGATCTCGACAAGGACGAGAACGTCCCGGTCACCGCGCAGGGCACCGTCCCCGCCGGATGGCTCGTCGACCGCGCCCAGCTCAAGGGCATGAAGGTCGGCCACGTCCAGGTCTCCGAAAAGCACGGC
>JAVHQX010000241.1:0-5615 GCA_036171355.1 Patescibacteria group bacterium
GCCAAGGAGAAATACGTCCCGGAAAAGAAGTCCGCGGCCGCCACCGAGGAGAAGATCGAAGAAGTGATCAAGGGCGCGCCGGTATCGAGGATCGTGTCCGTCATCATGCGGCATGCGGTCGACGGCGGAGCCTCCGACATCCACATCGAGCCGTTCGGCGAAGAGACGCGGGTCCGGTACCGCGTCGACGGCGTCCTGCGGACGTCCATAACGCTGCCGAAGTACATCCACGCCTCTCTCGTCTCGCGCGTGAAGGTGCTCGCGAACCTCAAGCTCGACGAGACCCGCATCCCGCAGGACGGCCGCATCACCGAGACCGTCAACGGGAAAGTCATCGATTTCCGCGTCTCGACCATGCCGCTCGCGGAGACCGAGAAGGTCGTGATGCGCATCCTCGACGCCACCAAGGGCGTCCCGACGCTCGAACAGCTCGGTTTCCGCACGCAGTACGTCCAAGCCATCAAGCAGGATATCCGCAAGCCGCACGGCATCTTCCTGATTACGGGTCCTACCGGCTCGGGCAAATCGACCACGCTGTTCACGATCCTGAACATGCGCAACGAAGAGGGCGTGAACATTTCGACCCTCGAGGACCCGGTGGAGTACTACATCAAGGGAGTGAACCAGTCGCAAATCAGGCACGAAGTCGGCTACACTTTCGCCTCCGGCCTCCGCGCCCTCCTGCGCCAGGACCCCAACATCATCATGGTCGGCGAAATCCGCGATGGCGAGACGGGCGAGCTGGCCATCCACGCGGCGCTGACCGGCCACCTCATCTTCTCGACGCTCCACACGAACGACGCGCTCGGCGTCGTGCCCCGCCTCATCGACATGCACGTCGAGCCGTTCCTGCTCTCCGCGACCATCAACCTCGCCATCGCCCAGCGTCTCGCCCGGAAGATCTGCGAGCGCTGCAAGGCCCCCGTCGTCGTCCCGCCGGAGGTCGAGACGCAGGTGCGCAGGGAGCTCGAGGCGGTGCCGGCGAATTACAAGTCGCACCTCGACCTGACGGGCGAGCATCTGCCGATGTACAAGGGCAGGGGATGCGTCCGCTGCGGCGATACCGGGTACGTCGGCCGCGTCGCCGTGGCCGAGATGATCATCTACGACGAGGAGATGCGGTCGCTCATCACCAAGGGGTTCCCCATGGAGGAAGTGAAGAAGGTCCTCGCCAAGCAGGGGGCCATCTCGCTCCGCCAGGACGGTCTCTTGAAGGCATTGGAAGGTTCCACTACAATAGAAGAAATCATGCGGATCACCGCCGAATGACGGTTAAGACCTATCACCGCTTATGCCGGACAAGAAAGTGAAGGTGCTCATCGTTGATGACGACGCGTTCCTCTCGGGGATCTACGCGACGAAATTGGAACTCGACGGTTTCGAGGTCGCGACCGCCAGGGACGGCGAAGAGGGCCTGAAGGCGGCCATGCGCGAGAAACCGGACCTCATCCTGCTCGACGTGCTCATGCCGAAGCTCGACGGTTTCGAGGTCCTCAAGCGCCTCAAGGCCGATCCCGAAACGAAGCCCATCCCCGTCATCATGCTCACGAACCTCGGTCAGAAGGAAGATATCGAGAAGGGCCTGCAGGACGGCGCGGTGGATTACCTCATCAAGGCGCATTTCGTCCCCGCCGAGGCCGTGGACAAGATCAAGAAGGTCCTGAACATGCCCTGAACGGGCCGGTGACGGGAAGCGGAAGGAAGTGGTGGAGTGATGGAGCGGTGAAGTGGTTCCTCGGTCACTTCGGCACTCCGCCGCTCAACCACTTTTTTCATGCCGCGATACGAATACACCGCCCGGGACCCCAAGGGCACGCCGGTCCAGGGTCTCGTCGAGGCGGAGACCGTCGACATCGCCACTGACGCCCTCAAGGACAGGGGGTTTTTCGTGCTGTCGCTCGACGAATTCAAGGAAAGCGCCCTCGAGTTCGAGCTGCCGTTCTTCAACAAGATTCCGGTCAAGGAGCTCGTCATCTTTTCCCGCCAGTTCTCCGTGCTGATGGGCGCGAAGGTCCCGCTGGTCCAGGCGCTCAAGACCGTCGCCAGGCAGACGAACCATCCGCGCTTCAAACGCATGGTGTTGGACGTCGCGAACGAGGTGGAGACCGGCACGTCGATGTCCGTCGCCATGGCGAAGCATCCCCAGGCGTTCAGCTCGTTTTTCGTGAACATGATGCGCTCGGGGGAGACGACCGGCCGTCTCGAGGACGTCATGAACTACCTCGCGGACCAGATGGAGCGCGATTTCGACCTGATGACGAAGATCAAAGGCGCGATGATCTACCCGATCTTCATCATCATCGGCCTCGTCATCGTCGGATTCATCATGATGGTGTTCGTCGTGCCGAAGCTCACGGCGACGCTCACCGAATCCGGCGCGACGCTTCCCTGGACGACGAACCTGCTCATCGCCACCAGCTCGTTTTTCAAGAAGTACGCCGTGCAGATTGTCATCGCCGCCGCGCTCGGCGGCGCCGCGTTCCGTTGGTGGACGAGCCAGCCGGGCGGCCGCGCCATCTGGGATCGCGTGAAGCTCAAGATTCCGGTGTTCGGATCCTTGCTCCTGCACATCTACATCGTCCGGTTCACGCGCAGCATGTCGACGCTGCTCGCCGGCGGGGTCGATATCCCGCAGAGCCTCGAGATCTGCGCGGACATCGTCGGCAACGAATACTACCGCCAGCAGATCCTGGAGACCAAGAAGGAGGTCTCCGACGGCAACTCGATCACGACGGTCTTCATCCGGGACAAGTCCGTGCCCATGATGATCCCGCAGATGATGGCGGTGGGTGAGGAGACCGGCCGGCTCGGGGAAGTGCTCGAGCGGCTCACCGGGTTCTATTCGCGCGAGCTCGCCAACAACGTCTCGAACCTCGTGTCCGCAATCGAGCCGCTCATCATGCTCGTGATGGGTCTCGCCGTCGGCATCATGGTCGCAGCCATCATCCTGCCGATGTACAACCTCGCGTCGCAGATGTAGCCGCGAGGAAACCCGTCTTTTTCCGCTCATTATCGGCAAAAAGGACGCCCATCCTTGACTGTGGATGATTGTGGATGTGCGGAAAAAGTGGTATACTGAAAACGCCTAATATTGTGGATAAGGGAAACCTTGTTCACGGCTTAGGCTCCAAAATCTTGGAGACATCCTAAGCTGAAGGGAGGTGGAAACTATGACGAAGTCGAATAATAAAGGTTTCACGCTCATCGAGCTGCTCGTGGTCATCGCGATCATCGGCTTGCTCTCGACCCTTGCCGTGGTCGCCTTGAACAGCGCCCGGCAGAAGTCGCGCGATTCGAAGCGCGTCGCTGACGTCAAGCAGGTCCAGACCGCTCTGGAACTCTACTTTGCGGACGCGAACGGGTATCCGACGGCCGCCCCCGCGGTCGAACTCGGTGTCTCGCCGCAGAAGGCGCTCTGCACGGGCGGCTGGACAGATTCTTGCTCGTCGGGCACGACCTACATGGGTCTCGTTCCGGCCAAGCCGATGCCGGCTGATACCGCCACCTGTCAGGCGGGCACAGCGAACCAGTACATGTACACGTCCGCGAACGGCACGACGTACTCGCTCACGTTCTGCCTCGGCGGAGCGGTCGGCGATCTGATTGCCGGCGTGCACACCGCTTCTCCGAACGGCATCCAATAAGCGGAGCGCAGGAAAGGACCCGGATCGGCCGGGTCCTTTTTTCGTCCGGACGGGCGGCGACTCCGCCCGCCGTTCGTGGTATCATGAAGCGGTATGACTCCGATCGTCAGCGTCTTCGTTTTCGGTTTCGGCACGATCATCGGCAGCTTCCTCAACGCGGTGCTTTGGCGGCTGCGCACCGGCGAAGGATTCGTCTATGGCCGCTCCTATTGTCCCTGCTGCCGGCACCCGCTGGCGGCTCGCGACCTCGTGCCTGTCCTGAGCTACCTCTTCCTCCGCGGTAAGTGCCGGTATTGCAGGAAGGGGATACACCCGTCCTACCTCGCCGTCGAACTCGTGATGGGGTCGTTGTTCGTCGCGTTCGCGGCGCCGCTGCTTTCCTCCGGCGCGATCGGCGGCATGGCGCTCGCGCGGCTGCTGCTGCAGTGGTACTTCGCCGCGATCCTCGTGCTCATCTTCGTGTACGACCTCCGGTACATGCTCATTCCGCGGTCCGTGACCATGTGGGCGTCGGCGATTGCGTTCATCGGCGGGTCCCTGCTCGGGGCGAATCCCGTCGCGCTGGCCGTCGGATTCCTCGTCGGGGGCGGCGTGTTCTGGCTGCAGTACGTGGTGTCCAAGGGCAAGTGGATCGGCGGCGGGGACATCCAGCTCGGTGCGCTCATGGGGCTCATGCTGGGGTGGCCGAAGATTCTCGTGGCGCTATTCCTTGCGTACGTGAGCGGGGCCGTCGTCGGTTCCCTCCTGCTGGCTGCGAAAAAGACCTCGTGGCAGAGCCAGGTGCCTTTCGGCACCTTTCTCTCCGCGGCGACCCTGATCGCGCTCCTATGGGGCGACCGGATGCTCGTCTGGTACCTCGGACTGACGATATGAGGATTTCCGAGACGACAGACAAAAGACAAAAGAAGAAACGCAGTCTCGAAGCGGCCGGCGGCCTGTCATCTGTCATCTGTCGTCTGTCATCCCGCAAGGGTTTCACCATGATCGAGATGCTCATTTCGCTCTCGATTTTCGCCGTCGTCACCGCCTTCGTGACGGCCAATTTCCGCGCGGGCAGGCAGAGCGACGAACTCCGGCAGTCGACCCAGCTCCTCGCCACCGCGATCCGCCGCGCGCAGACCATGGCGCTCACCGGACAGACGGTCCCGTATTGCCAGGGCGGAACGAATGACATGAAAGTGTGCCCCAACGGCACCAACCCCGAATGCGGCGGAGGCACGTGCGTCCGCGACCTGCCGAAGGGGTACGGCATCCACCTGACGACCGTCGCGGCAACGGCCGCGAAAGCCGTCCTCTTCGCCGACATCGACGGGGACAAGGCGTACGACGCCGGCGAGGAGATCAGGACCGATACCGTTTCCCCGGGCGTGTTCGTTTCCGTCACGAACCTCGATCCGGTCGCCGCGAACGTGCTGGACGTCGTTTTCGTGCCGCCGCAACCGAAGATCTGGTTCAACGGCTCGACGGCGTCCGCCGTCGCCAGGGTGACGCTCATGCACAAGACGACGGGCCTGACCAAGACCGTCTCGATCAACCAGATCACGGGGCAGATCAACGCCGATTGACGGCGCGACACTATGGGCATCGGCAAGCGTTTCGCCAAGGGACAGAGCATGCTCGAGGCCGTCATCGCCACGGGCATCATCGTGACCGCCATCTCGTCGGCGCTGACGCTCGTTTCGAGTTCCATCAACGCCGAGAAGGAGAGCGAAATGCTGCTCACCGCGGGAAACCTCGCGCGGGAAGGCATCGAGGTCGTGCGGATGATGCGCGACTCGAACTGGCTCGCCGGCGCGTCGTGGGACGCGGGCATGACGGGGGCGACGAACGATTACAGCGGCATACCCGTGTTCAGTCCCGCGGCGAACGGATGGAGCGTCAATTTCACGCCGAACGCGGTCACGGACGCGGCGGCGGAAGTCTACCGGTACACCACGGGCAGCGGCAACGCCGTCGTGGCGCTGATGGTCC
>JAVHQX010000242.1:0-5600 GCA_036171355.1 Patescibacteria group bacterium
CACGACCTCTTCGCCGTCATGCCGACTGGCGGCGGCAAGTCGCTCTGCTACCAGCTCCCGGCACTTCTGATGGACGGCACAGCCGTCGTCGTGAGTCCGCTCATCTCGCTCATGAAGGACCAGGTCGATGGCCTGAACGCCGCCGGCATCCCCGCGGCCTGCCTCAACTCGTCGCTGCCGCCGGGAGAGCTCGCCTTCGTCCAGGCGAACGCGCTCGCCGGACGGCTGAAGATCCTCTACATCGCTCCCGAGCGCCTCGCGTCCTCGGCTGCCGCGGGGTTCATCCGGCGCCTGCCCGTCTCGCTCATCGCGGTCGACGAGGCGCACTGCATCTCGGAGTGGGGGCATGATTTCCGTCCGGACTACCGCAACCTGCACGCGCTCCGCGACGCGTTCCCGACCGCGCCGGTGATCGCGCTCACGGCCACGGCGACGGAGCGGGTCCGCGAGGACATCGTCCGCCAGCTCCGTCTGCACGGCGGCCGCGTCTTCGTGTCGAGCTTCGATCGGCCGAACCTGGCGTATTCGGTGCTGCCGAAAAAGAAGACCTTCGCGCAGCTCCTCGGCCTGCTCAAGGAACATCGCGGCGAGAGCGTCATCATCTACCGTTTTTCGAAGAAATCGACCGAGGAGCTCGCGGAGCAGTTGCGCGGGGAGGGATACTCCGCGGCCGCCTATCACGCGGGCATGGAAAGCCGCGAGCGCGGCGACGTACAGGACGCGTTCATCCGCGACGACATCCGCATCGTCGTCGCGACCATCGCGTTCGGCATGGGCATCAACAAGCCGGACGTGCGGCTGGTCGTCCATTACGATCTGCCGAAGTCCGTCGAGGGGTATTACCAGGAGACGGGCCGCGCCGGCCGCGACGGGCTGCCGGGCGAATGCGTCCTCTTCTACAGCAACGGCGACCGGTGGAAGCACATGTACTTCGTGAACCGGCTCGAGGATCCGGCCGAACGGATCAAGGCGACGCGCAAACTCGACGAGGTCGTGCGGTATTGCCAGGACGGCCAGTGCCGCCGGAAGTTCTTGCTCGGCCATTTCGGCGAGCAGTATCCCCTGGATGGCTGCGGCGGCTGCGATACCTGCCTCCCGCCGCGGGAGCGTGAGTCCGTCAGGGCCGAAGGCGACGGGGCGTTCGCGGGCGACGGCGAGCTGTTCGAGAAGCTGCGCCGGCTGCGGAAGCGTCTCGCGGACGAGCGCCGCGTCCCCGCGTACGTGATCTTCGGGGACAGGAGCCTCAAGGACATGGCGGAACGCAAACCGTCCGACCGCGAGGCGTTCTCGCGCATCTTCGGCGTCGGCGCGAGGAAGCTCGAGACGTTCGGCGACGCCTTCCTCGACGCCATCCGCGGCCACGGGGGCGGGGAATGAGCGCGTCGGCGGGACCGCATGGCGCGATAGGGCCGCTAAATGCTATACTGCCGTCGATTATCGTGGACGGCAATGGATCGCAGGGAAAAAAGGCCTGACTCCTTCATCGCCAGCGTATTCGAACGCCGCGGGTCCATGGCAGCGTTTTTAACGCTCGTGTACGTCTTCATCGTCCTGCCGGTCCTGTTCATCGGGTTCCTCAGCTACCGCGAACAGGACCGCAGCCTGACGGCGGCTGCGGCGTCGCGGAGCGTTTCCATCGCGTACCTTGCCGCGACGGTGCTTTCGGAGAAGCTCGAACGCCTGTCGGATCTCGGCCTCGCGTTCGCCACGAGGGTGCAGTTCAGCCAGCTCGTGAGCGAAGGGAAGTGGGACGAGGCCATCGCGATCCTGGATCCGGTGCCGCGGGATTTCCCCTCGATCGACCGCGTCTTCATCGCGACCAAGGACGGCACGCTGATGACGGACGCGCCGGCGCTTCCGGGCGTGAGGGGACAGAATTTCGCGTTGCGCGACTGGTACAAGGGCGTCAGCAACGGCTGGAAGCCGTACGTCTCGCAGGTCTATAAGAGGACCGCGGAACCCCATTATAACGTGGTCGCGGTCGCGGCGCCGATCAAAGATGCGGCCCAGGAGGTCGTCGGCATCCTCGTGCTGCAAGTGCGGTTGGACACGTTCTTCGACTGGAGCGCGCGCATCGACGCGGGCCCGGCGTCGTACGCGTATTTCGTCGACCCCGCGGGAAACGTCGCCGGCCATCCGGGATATCCGCCGCAGAGCGAGATCGTGAACCTGTCGGACGATTCCGTGGTGCGCAACGTCCTCCGCGGCGAATCGAAAGTGGAGACGACGTTCAGTCGGCGCGACGGCCAGGAGGTCCTGGTGTCCTATGCGCCCGTCGGGAAATACGGCTGGGGCGCGGTGGTGGTGCAGCCGACGTCCGCGGCGTTCGCGACCCGCGACGCGGCGCTCCGGTATTTCGCGTTCGTGTACGGATTTATCGGCCTGCTCGGCCTGCTGTTCGCGTTCGTGGCGATGCGCATCCTCGGTCGGCTCGACGCCTACCGGCAGAAGGAAAAGATCGTGCTCGACAGCATCGGCGACGGCCTTGTCGCCATCAATCGCGGGTGGAACATCACGCTTTGGAACCAGGCGGCCGAAAGGATCTCCGGCTGGACCAAGGAAGAGGCTTTCGGGAAACCGCTGCGGGCCGTGCTGAAGTTCATCCGCGAGCACGACAGGACGGAGAACATCACGTTCATCGAGCACGCCATGGTGGCCGGCGAAACGGCGATGCTGGAGAACAACACCCTGCTCGTCCGGAAGGACGGCAAGGAGGTCCAGGTCGGCGACAGCGCCTCGCCCATCCGGAGCGCGGACGGGAGCATCGCCGGCGCGATCATCATCTTCCGCGACGTCACCGCCGAGCGGGAGGCGCGCTCGACCAGGTCGGATTTCGCGTACACCACGCACCAGCTGCGCACGCCGGTGACGAAGGCCTCATGGGCCATCGAGGCGGCCGCCGAAGAAAAGGATCCCGCGAAGATGAAGGCCGCGCTGAAGGACGCCGGGCAGGCGCTCCGGAGCCTCACTGAAGTGGTCAATGAACTGGCGACGGTCTCGGAGATCGACCAGGACATGGTCGTCCCGCATCTTGAACTCGTCGCGGTCGCGGCCGTCGTCGATTCCGCGATCGCGATGGCCCGGGAGAAGGCCGGGAGGCCGGACGCCTCCGTCGGCGTCAAACACGCCGCCACCGCCGAGGTTGTCGAGACCGATATGCGGATGCTCACGCGCGCCCTCGCGGAGGTCATCGAGAACGCGATCGTGTACGGACCGGAAAAGGCGGCTGTGCGCGTCAAGACGCTCGTCCAGGAGGGCAGCCTGGTGTTCGAGGTCACGGATTCCGGCATGGGCATTCCCGAGAGCGAGAGGCCGCTCGTGTTCCATAAGTTCTTCCGGGCCAGCAACGTCGACACGACGGCGATCATCGGCGCAGGACTCGGGCTCTTCATCTGCAATCGCTACGTCAAACTCCTCGGAGGGAAGGCCTGGTTCAGGAACGAGAAGGCGGGCGGAACGACCTTCTACGTTTCGGTCCCGCTGCGGACGGGGGAGTGATCGCCGGCGATGCGGGCGGTGATCGGGGCCGCGCGTGACTGCCGGCCTTTTTCGTTCGGCGTCGAGCGTCGTTTGCCGGCGTCTGAGGACGTGCTATAAGTGTGGTTCGTATGCCTAAGGGTCCGGATGACGCGAATCTGGTCGAACGATATCTGCGCGAGGACGACGAGTCCGCGCTGCGGGATCTGTTCGAGCGGCACATGGGACCGATACATGCCTTCCTTTCGCGGTTCACCGGATCTCCGCAGGATGCGGACGACCTCGCGCAGGAAACGTTCATGAGGGCGTGGAGGCATCTGCGGTCCTTCGATCCCGGACGCGGCTTCAGGACCTGGCTCTACGGCATCGCGCGCCATGCGGCGATCGATTTCCTCCGCAAGCGCCGCAACGTGCCGTTCTCCGCGTTCGAGGACGATGAAGGCGGCAATGCGCTGATCGAGCGCATCGAGGACGGCGCCGACCTGCCCGACGAGATCCTCGAACGCAAGGATGCGGCTGAGTCGCTCCATAAGACGCTCGCCCTTCTCTCCGTGTCGTACCGCGAGGTCATCGTCCTCCGGCACGGGAGCGAGCTGAGCTTCCAGGAGATTGCCGAGGCGCTCGGCGAGCCGCTGAACACGGTGAAAAGCCGTTATCGAAGGGCCTTTTTTGCCTTAAAAAAGCTTCTGACCGGCGGTTGATGCACCAAAAAGGGAGGCTCGCTCGTATGGAATGACAGATATGCCCCGCAACATCGACGTCTTGTTCAAGCAATCAGATCCGCCCGGGCCGGATCGCCGGCTTCTCGACTCGGTCATGGCTGCCGTGGCGCGCGAACGCCGCCGCGACCTTTTCTTCAGGCGCCTGCCGCTGCTCGGCTCGGGGCTGGCCATGTCCGGGGCCGCCGCGGCGTATGCGGTCGTGCTGGCCGTGGCGGATGCCTCGAGGTCCGGCCTTGCCGGATTCCTGTCGATGATCGTCACCGATACCGGCGCGGTGTTCGCGTCCTGGAAGGATTACCTTCTCTCGCTGATCGACGCCTTGCCGGTCGTCCCGCTCGCGGGCGTCTGCGCCGCGCTGTTCGTCTTTTTCGTCCTGCTCCGGCGGCTCGACGGCATGCTCGCGCCCCCGCCGCGCCTTCATCACATCTGACCTATGTCTGACGAACACTTCCTCCAATCGCGGACGTTCCGCGGCGTCCTGTACGGCGCCGGCATCTGCGCGCTGGCGTTCCTCGTCTTCGAGGGCGGCATGATCGTCGGCTCGCGCCGCGCGTTCTTCTCGTGCAAGTGGGGCGAGAATTATTATCGCAATTTCGCGGGAGAACGCGGCACGTTCCGCAAACCGCCGCCGCCGTTCGGGCGCGAGATGATGGGCGGGAACGGCTCGTTCGGCGACGTCATCAGCGTCTCGGGGTCGGGGATCGTCGTGCGGGGCGGTGACGACGTCGAGCGCCGCATCACCGTCGACGGCGAGACCGTCATCCGTCGGGGCCGCGACGCCATCGGTCCTTCCGACCTGAAGCCCGGCGACCGCATCACCGCGATCGGCGAGCCGGCGGACGACGGCAGCATCCTCGCGCGGTTCATCCGCGTGATGCCCGAATGGTTCGCTCCCCGGCAGTAAATCCCGTAATGTTACACGCATGCCCGCATCGATCCGCACGTTCGCTTCCGCCCGCAAGAAGCTCATCATCGGTCTCATCCTCGTCGCCGGCGTGGCGGGGTACGTCGTCTATTCCCGTTACAAGAGCGCTGCGCAGCCGACGACGTACGCGCTCGCGACGGTCCAGAAGGGGACGCTCGTGAAGACCGTCAGCGGCAGCGGCCAGGTTTCGATTTCAAATCAGGTCGACGTGAAGGCGAAAGCGTCCGGCGACGTGACCGCCGTCCTCGTGCAGCAGGGCCAGGACGTCAAGAGCGGCGACGTGTTGATACGCATCGATTCGACCGACGCCGCGAAGGCGGTCCGCGACGCGCAGACGTCGCTCGCGAGCGCGCGCCTGTCGCTTGACAAGCTGCTTCAGTCCGCGGATGTCCTGTCGATCGTCCAGGCGGAGAACGCCGTGAGCTCGGCAGCCCGGGCGCTGGCGCAGGCGCAGGATGCGCAGAAGCAGCTTCCCG
>JAVHQX010000243.1:0-1192 GCA_036171355.1 Patescibacteria group bacterium
ACGGAGCTCGATGTCCGTCTCCTTCACGACCGGCTCCCCTTCCTTCACGATGCCGATCTTCTTGATGGTCAGGATCTTGCCGTCGAAGAACGGGTCGAACTCCTGGTGCGGGATGGCGAACTCGCGGATGGTCTTGTCTTCCCTGCGCTCCTCGACCATGCCCTCCTCGGCTTCCTCCGCGGCCTCGCGCATGCGCTTCGCGACCGAGCGGAGCTTGCCGCCCTTGTGCGCGAAGACCTCGGCCTGTTCCTTCTTCCTGCGGATCTCGGCTTCGGCCCGCGCGTTCTGCTGGCGCTCGCGCTCGACGCGGTCGGTGATCTCCTGGACGACGTTCAGGTAGTTACCGGCGTACTGCTCGATCTTGTGCGTGTGCACGTCGAGGTAAAGCACGCCGTCGGTGAAGGCGTTCAGGAACTCCGCGTCGTGCGAGATGACGATGACCGTCTTCTCGTACATCATCAGGAACCCGGTCAGGTGCTCGATGCCCGCCTGGTCGAGGTTGTTGGTCGGCTCGTCCAAAAGCAGGATGTCCGGATCCTGGATGAGCGAGTACGCGAGGAGGAGGCGCGCCTGCTGGCCGCCGGAATGCTGGCGGAGCGTCTTCGTGATGTCGGTCTTGAGGTTCACCGCGTCGAGGACGTCGGCGATGCGCTTGTCGAGGTTGTACGGGACCTTCTCGAAGGTCGAGGCGAACCAGTCGCGCACCACCGTGTCGAGCTGCTCGGGCGGGATGACCTGCTTGGCGATGCCGACAGTGGCGTCGTTCGGAGTCTTGAAGATGCCGCCGGACTTCGGCTTATTCTCTCCAAGGATCAGCGTGAAGAGCGACGTCTTGCCGGCGCCGTTCTGCCCCATGAGCGCGATGCGGGAGCCGTTCCGCACGCTGAAGCTGGCCTCGTCGAGGATGGGCTTGTGTTCGCCGTAGCCGAAGGTGACTTCGCTGAAACGCAGGACGACGGAATCGTTGGCCATGCTGGCGCGGAAATTCGAATAACGCGGGTAGGATAGCGGTTTTGGATGCGCTTGGCAAGACGAGCGACCCGGCGCTTGTCATTCCGGCGAAAGCCGGAATCCAGAAATACTCTGCACCCGACGTCCTGCTCCGGGTGCGCCGTCGGCGACCTGGCCGCCAGCCGCCGCCCAAGGAAAACGGTCGCCGGCGGCGCCCCCGTCGCGGGCGCCGTGACGTACC
>JAVHQX010000244.1:0-5543 GCA_036171355.1 Patescibacteria group bacterium
AAGACCATCGTGAGATGGTCTTTTTCTGGTGGGCGGCAGAGGAGTCGAACCTCTGACCTTCACAATGTCAATGTGACGCTCTAACCAACTGAGCTAGCCGCCCATGCCATTCTTTGTTCAACGACGATCCTTTCAATGATCTTACGACTTTTCTTCGCTTTCAACCCGCGTTCAAGTTGTCGCGCCCGGGTCAGGATATCGCACGGGTGGAAATACGCGAGTTCGATCGGTCTGATGTGCCGCGTCGCTTTCACGTTGCCTGCCGCGTGTTCCCGCAGCCTTCGTTCGACATCGTCAGTGCTTCCGACATAGAATCGGCCGTTCGCACACCGCAAGATGTAGACGCCCATCTTCTTCATGTCGAACCTCTGACCTGTCCGATGGCCATCGGACCGCTCTAACCAACTGAGCGAGCCGCCCATGCTCGCTTCCGTCATGCGCTGGCGCTCGGGCTCGGTCAGCGTGACCTCGCCCTCGCTTTCGCGCATGACTCGCTGCGCTCCCCATTGCGCTGATGCGCAATGGGGCACCCCATCGGGTGCGCTCCCCATTCCAGCTTCGCCAGAATGGGGTACCCCATCGGGCGGATCGGCGGGAATTGCGACGGACAGGTGCCATCATAAAGCGGGGAGACAAAATTGGCAAGACCGGCCGGGGGCCTTGTTTTTCCCTAAAACGGGCTAAGGTCGGCCAACGCTCATTATATCCGTCCAGGCGGAAAAGGAGAGGCGATGACGGACGCATTCACCGCGAAGTTCGGCTTCACGCCGGAACGCCGCTACTGCTTGGGCGCCGAAGAAGAGGTCTGGACGGTCAACCGCAAAGGGTTGCTCATCCCGGCTGCGCCCAAGGTGTTCACGCCCGGCTATGAAGCCCGGCTGCCCGGTTTCAAGCCGGAACTGCCGTCCCAGCAGATCGAGGCGGTCACGCCGGTCTGCGCCTCGCTCGCCGAGCTCGGGACCGCGCTCAGTGTCCCTCCGGTGCCTGACACCGTGGTGCCTGGCACAAAAGGGACAGGCTTGCCGGATGGACGGAAAAGGCCGCCGGCGGTATCGTTCCTGAGGACTTATGGCGGACATGCAGCGCTACGATGCGGCCATCGTCGGTACCGGCCCGGCCGGCATGTTCGCCGTACTCGAGCTCGTCGAACGGGCTCCCAAGGCGCGCGTCATCATGTTCGAACGCGGGCCTATCCGCGGCAAAGGCGACAAGGACAACATCACCTCCGGCTGGGGCGGCGCCGGCGCGTTCTCCGACGGCAAGCTCGATCTCGGCAGCTGCGTCGGCGGCATCATCGGCCAATGCGTGGGCGAGGAGCGTTTCGGCGACCTCATGGCCTACGTGGATTCCACATATCTGCGCTTCGGCGGCAGGCCGGACATGGTCGACGCCAAGAACGATCCGGAAAAATGGGAGAAGGTGCAGGAACTGCGCGTCCGGTCGCTCTCCGCGAACCTCGACCTCGCCTACTTCCCGATCCGCCACCTCGGCACCGACACGGCGTACGACATCGTCGAGAACATCCGCAGGCATCTGGAGTCGAAGGGCGTCGTCGTGCGCGCCAACTGCGGCGTCGAGACGATCGCCACGGACGGCGACGGGTACGCACTGACGCTTGAAGACGGTTCCGTCGTGAATTCGCGGTTCGTCCTCGCGGCCCCGGGCCGGAGCGGCGCCGAATGGTTCGCGGGGCAGGCCAAGGCGCTGGGACTGAAACTGAAGAACAACGGCATCGACGTCGGCGTGCGGGTGGAATGCCGCGCGGACACGCTGAAGCGCGTGACCGACCTCCTGTACGAGGCCAAGCTCTACTACGAATCGAAGAACGGCGATCGTGTGCGCACCTTCTGCATGTGCCCCGGCGGCTACGTCGCGATGGAGGACTACCGCGGGCTCAAGACGGTGAACGGCCACTCCTACAAGGACAAGAAGAGCCAGAACACCAACTTCGCGATGCTCGTGACGCAGACGTTCACCGAGCCGTTCGACGATCCGCTCGGCTACGGCAAGTACGTCTCCGGACTCGCCAACAAGCTCGCGGGCGGGGGAGTGCTGGTGCAGCGCCTCGGCGACCTCAAGGACGGACGGCGTTCCAAGGCCGAGAAGAGCAAGGCCTGGATGGTGCAGCCGACGCTCACGCTTCCCGACGCCGTGCCGGGCGATCTCGCGCTCGCCATCCCGCACCGCCAGCTCGACGCCATCGTGGAGATGCTCGACGCCATGGAAGCCATCGCCCCCGGCATCGCCTCGAAGCACACGCTGCTCTACGGCATCGAAGTGAAATTCTATTCCTACAAAGTGGAGACCGACGAGAACACCTGGGAGACGAAACTCCCCGGCCTCTACGCCGCCGGCGACGGCTCCGGCTACACGCGCGGCCTCCTGCAGGCATCCATGAACGGCGTGTTGGTGGGGAGGGATATTGCTGGTAAACTGGAATCATGAATTATTTATTTGCAATTTTTGCAGTCGCTGTCGTTACGTGGCTGTTCAATTTATTGTATAAGTTTTTGGATAAGGATGTGACCGCAAACTCGCGCTGGCTCGCGTTCATTGAGACACGAATGAAAGATTTAGGATTTTGGAAGTATTCCGATGAAAATCTTCAAGAAGAACAGGATTATCAGCGATATAAAGATTTTCGTGAATTGGAGAAACGGTTTCAGGCCAAATACGAACAAGACATTCAAAAGCAGGAATTAGATGAAAAGGAATCCTGGAAAGCTAAGATGTTGGCCGACAAAACGGATGATTAAAAAACGACCCGCAGGGGCCGTTTTTTGAAAGCACTTCGCCGCTCTCTCACTTTTTCACTCTCTCACTCCGCACCGCCGGCCGATCGAACACGATCAGCGCCCCCGAGCCGAGGATGAGCGCTCCGCCCGCGAGGACGCCGAGCGTCATCGCTTCACGGAGGAACGCGGCGGCGGCGACGATGGCCACGAGCGGCTCGACGTAGGCGATGGTCGCCACGTGGCCGACGGGGATCTTGGTCATCGCGCGGAAGTACAGCGCGTTGGCGATGACGAAGTTCAGTACGCCGAACGCCAGCGTGGCGAGCGCGCCGCGCGTGTCGAAGTGCACGGGTCCGGTGAACGCCAACGAGGGGAGCAGCAGCGCGCCTGCGGCGATGACCACGGCGGTGAGCAGCGTCAGGGGGTCGGCCTTCTCCGAGAAGAACGGCACCTGCACGATGTACCACGAGAAGAACGCCCCCGAGACTACGCCGAGCGTCATGCCTGTGACGGTCTCGAACGTCGATCCGTGCCACGAGAGCTGCGGCCCGATGAGGAGCGCGAGCCCCGACATGCCGAGCGCGAGCGCGGCGTAGCCCTTGCCCGTCGGCCTCGCGCCGCCCCAGAGCGGGACGAACAGCAGGCAGGTGAGGATCGGCTGGAGCGAGTGCGTAAGCACCGCGTTCGCGACCGTCGTGGTCTTCACGGCCCATTGGTAAGTGAAGGAGCAGCCGCCGAAGGCGGCGGCGAGGCAGAGAAGCCGCAACGGATAGCGGCGGAACAGGCGGCCGACATCCGGCCAGCGCTTCGGGCCGATGATCGCGAGGAGCGCCACGGCGCCGATGATGCATCCGGCCTCCGACACGGCGGGGCCGGCGAGCGGAACGCTTCGGAGGATCACGCTCGACGTGAATCCCCAGATGATGAAGGCCAGGATGGCCATAAGGTATCCCGACATCGGGCACCTCCCTTGCTCGCTTCCGACACGCGCTTCCGTTCGGGCTCGTCCTGTGAGGACTCGCTCTCGCTCGCGCGTGTCTCGCTGCGCTCCCCATTCCGCTTCGCGGAACGGGGTACCCCATTGGGCGACGCGACCGTATGTCTTTTTTGCCCCGAGGGCAAGAGTCAGGGTGTCGGAGAGTCAGAGAGTGAGAAAGTGAGAGAGTGAGAGAGAATAAAGGAAAAGAAAAAACGGCGAGGTCGCCGCCTTTTTCACTCTCTGACTCTCTCACTTTCTCACTTCGGCATCTCTACGCCAACGGCTCTATCACCGGAGCGGCAGCGGACATCGCCGGCGCCGTCCTCGGCGTCTTTCCGAGCGACTTATTGATGGCGGCGAGGATCGATTTTTCGGCGTCCATGATGGCGGTCGTCGGGAAGCAGACGCGGGCCATGCGGCGGGTGCCGTCCGGCTTGAGGCCGGGGAGCAGCCTGAGCGCGTCGGCGTGCTTCTCGGTCGAGACGAGCGCGCAGACGCCCGCGACCTTGCCTGGCTCGGTCGTCGACTCCTGTTCGTAGAGCAGGCCGACGATCTCCGCCTCGGGAGAGTTCATGATGAGCTCGTCGATGACGTCGGGAAGATGCTCTTCGGTCGCGCCGGCGTGGATGAAGTCTTGCCGGACCAGGAGCGTCCAGGCCATCTTGATGCGGGGATCGAACTTGAGCCGCGCGAGCGCGCGTCCCCAGAGCTTGAGCGTCGAGATGGTGCGCGTGCGATAGAGGTTCTGGACGATTTCCTCGCGCTTGGCGCCGGCGGAGACGAGTTCCGAGGCGATGTCGAGCGTCCGCGGGGTCACGGACGCGGTCTTGAAGCTGCGCGTCTTCGAGATGATGCCCGCGAGCAGGCAGGTCGCGATGTCCTCGGTCAGGAAATGCTCGCCCGTCGATTTCAGGAGCGCGTGCATGACCTCGGCGGTCGAGGTCGCGGTGATGTCGACGCAGTTCAGGTTGCCGTACTGCTCGTTCGACGGCTCGTGATCGATGTTGATCGTCGGCCGGTCGTAGAAGAACTCGGTGTTCGCGGAAAACAGCGTGCCGAGCGCGCCGTAGTCGGGCGTGTCGACGGTCACGATGCAGTCGTACTTGAAGTCGGTCGAGGCGGTCGTGACGTCCTTACCGTCGAAGCGGCCTTCCTTCGGCGTCACGTGGATGCGCAGCTTGCCGCCCTCGATGTCGTAGGAGAGCTCGTCGATCTTGGTCTTGGAGACGTCCAGGTGGATGACGAACTTCCGCAGTTGTCTGAAGTTCGGTTTCACCGTCTCGATGCCGGGGAGGAACCGGAGCGACTTCGGCGCGGCGAATCCGTCCGCGACGACGTCGGCCCGCTTCCCCTTCTTCTCGAGGAACTTCGCGAGCGCGAGCGCGGACGCGACGGCATCGACGCTCCATTCCTTCCGGAAGGTGATGAGCGGATGTTCGCTCTTCATGAGCGTCTCCATGAATTGTCGTTCGGACGTGAGCGCCATACGTGGTGGGAATGGCCTACCTTATCGCGGCCTTATTTTCGTGTCAAATAGGGGCGATTCCGGCGGCGGCGGACAAGAAAAGCCCGCCTCAGGGCGGGCTTCGCGTCTCATCTGATGCCAGGCAGCATCGGGACGATCTGGACATGGATGAACTCCAGGACGAACCCGAAGCAGTACCACGACCAGAAAAAGTACGGATTGACGTAGCGCCAGATCTTCCACGGCGACTCGCGGTACTTCCACGGGCAGGAAGCCCGTGAGCGCCTCGATGCGCCACCCCCAGAAGTACTCCCAGAGGCAGATGCAGGTCATGTAGGCGACGCCGCGCAGGTACCACGGCCAG
>JAVHQX010000245.1:0-5461 GCA_036171355.1 Patescibacteria group bacterium
AGGCATTGGTTGGCATTGAACTTGGCCGCTCTGGAAAATATGCATGCGTCTTGTCTAGTCGTGTCAGTACGTGATGAGACTGCGCTCAAGCGCCTCAGGGAATCTGCCGGAAAGCTACCACTGACTCCCGGCTCGCTCGATGCGCTGGCGACGGCGGCCGGGATCCCGGTATGGCCTGTACTGATTACCACCGACGGTCAAATTTCTCAGTAAAGTCGAGACACCGATGACTGAACCCATTGACTATACCCAGGCCCAATTCGCTCCGGATACGCAGCCAATCTGGATAGAGTCCGAAGGCCATATTTCCTCATTTGCCTATTACACGGTCTGCTTTCTACTTTGCTGGCTAGTGGTCCCCATGGTCCTTGCCTTGATCCGGTACGTTCGCGTGTCGAATCATAGCTACGAGCTGACCATGCAGCGCCTGCGCGAACAGACGGGCGTGCTTTTTCGAAAATCCGATGTCCTGGAGCTCTATCGGGTCAAGGATATTTCAGTCGATCAGCCGCTCATGCAGCGCCTTGCTGGATGCGGCCGAGTAATCCTGCAAACGAGCGATATCAGTACGCCGGTCGTAATCCTGGAAGCGGTGCCCGATCCGCTGACCGTGGCCGACCTGATACGAGACTGCGTCGAGCGCTGCCGGGTCAGCAAGGGCGTCCGGGAATTCAATTAACCCTGTTTTCTGGTTCAGAACAAGCACCTCGGAGTCGTCTTTCATTCCGCGCCGCCGCCCGACAGGCCGAGGTCGGCTTGGCTCGCGAGACCCATGACCCTTGCGGAGAGCTCCGACCCGGAGACGTCCTCGTAGCGAGCGGGTATCTTGTCCTTCAAGCGGAAGAGCCGCTGGTGGGCGGATCTGGTGAGCTGACCGTAGGTGGTCGCCTGAACCCTGCCCCTGACGACGGACTCGTCCTTGATTTCCAAGTCGCGCATCGTCTTCGCGTCGATGGCGTGCCCGACGACGAAGGCCCGGAACATCGGCGTCCCGTCCATCGCCCCGCTTCCGAGGAAGTCCTGGACATATCCGGTGGCCTGATTGACCTCGCCCCTGCCGATGGTCGAGTTCCCCTTCTTCAACTCGATAATGAGGACGCTCTGGATGCGCGTGAGGGAGGCCTCGCCGCCGTCGAACGCATCGGTGCCGACAATCGAACAGGTGGCGTCGGCCAGGGCCATGATGTCGGGCCGCTGCCGGGGATTAGCGAATGCCTCCGTGGAAACCCTTCGACCGAAGACCTTCTCGGCCGCGTTCCGGAGCGTGATGTTCGATGCGTATTCGCTGCTGTCGAACTCCGGGCCGAAAAGCCATCGCGCCTGGGTGACCAAAGGATGAAGCGTGTGCAGTTCGTCCGTGCCGGGGTCCCCGCAAAGTTTCTCGATGGCAGATATGACGGCAAGGCGGTGGTCTATCTCGTCCAGGACGGACAGGGCGTCGCGCACGGTCCACTGACCGAGGAGTCTGTCGAGACCCTCGATATCCGTCTCGTCGAGTTTTGTCAGTTTTTCGAGGAGCGCGGCCCCTCCCCTCGATTTTTCCAAGTTGATCAGGGCCTGCACGGCCGAGGATAGGATCTCGGGAAGGATGGCCGGGCTGCCGCGCACGAGTTCCTCCGTGAAACTCGCGACCTCTATGCGGCTCAACGGGGAAAGCTGCTTGAACTGCTCGCGGTGTCTTACCAGGACGTCCTCGGAGCTCTCGTCCACCATGGCGGCGGAGAGCCTTCTGAAAACCTCCTGGGTGTATGTACGGACCGCCGAGAAGAGAGCCTCGGTCCGCGCCCCTCCCTTGAATCTGGCCCAGTCGGCCTCCACCTCGGTGATCCATTCGTCGGCAACCTTCACGACGACGGCGTACCGCTTGGCGAACCTCGACCTGCCGTCCAGGACGACCTCGTTCCCGACGATCCATCCGGGAGTCCCCACGAGACGACCGTTCAGCCAGAAGGCGACGCCCTGATAAATGGTGGATTTGGCCGTCCTCGTCGAGTCCACGACGAAAGCCTCGGCCCCCGGGCAGCCCGGGATCTCGAGCAACGCACGCTCGACAAGGCCGGACTGCTCGGCAAGGGAGACGGATTGGCCGTTGACCCTGACGACGAACTGAGGGTCGTGCAGGAACCGGGCGGAGAGGATCTCCCGGACCTTGTCCGCATCAGGAAGGTGCCGCTCGACGACGACTGAAAGGGCGGTCCCGTGCTCCGCTCTCAGGAACGAGGTCTCCTTCTCGATCTTGAACGGATTGACCCTGCTGTGCGTGCCTATCTCGAAGCCCGCGCCCTTTCCGTCGCGCCACGTCTCGACCGAGTATGCGTCGGCGAAGCAGAGAAGCCCGTGGCGGCCGACCCCGTTGCGACCGTAGGCCTTCCGGCGCCAGTCCTTGCGCTCGGCGGGAAACTCGACGACCTGTCCTTGGTGGCTGATACGGTCGTAACCGAGGGTCATCCATCGGTCCCTGAACTGCTGGGTGGTCATGCCGTGCCCGTCGTCCTTGACCACGAGGGTCCCTTTCGCGAGGGACGGGATGGTCAGATCCACGAGGGAGGCTCCGGCATCCCATGCGTTCGCGACGAGTTCGGTCAGCGCGATTTCCGGATCATGTGCTATTCGACCGAGAGTCCTGACGAGGTAGTCCACCTCGAAGAGCGAGCCGAACCCCTGCTCCTTCGCTTTTGCTCGAGCCATGTCAGTGCGCCTTGAGAATAATGAATGTGCCGGTGATACGGTTAAAAGGGATGAGCCTCATTTGCGGGAAACCTCGACCCAACCGACGAGCTCGGCCTGATAAGGCTGCCCCTCGCGGACGACCCCGCGGTGCGACAGGTCGCGCAGGAGCATGGGCTCCAAGACGTCCGTCAGGACCGTGCGTGCCTCCTCGCGGGAAAGACCGGGCGGAGCGGGCTCGGCATGGAAGATATCGTCCGCCGCCTTCTCGAGTGGCGGGCTGCGCTTCCCTTCGGGGTCCACCGCCAGGGCGACGACGGAGGAAACCCGATGTCCCTTCTCGTTCGTCGCGACCACGTGCCAAAGCGAAAGCACACCCGATTTGCCGGGAACGCTGACGGATACGCCGAGGGTTTCAGGGGGGGACTCACGCGCGACCCGCATCCATCCTTCGACAATCGGGTGGTCGAGGCCCATGAGCGCGAGTCCGTCGTCGGCAAGCGCCCGGTCCCTGTCGTGGCAGAAAACCGCGCTGACGGCCCCGGATGGGTCGAGAAGTTTGGAAAGTCCCTCGCCTGTGGGCTCCAAGCGCCCGCCTTCGTCGCGGGCCGCCTCCTTGACGAACTTGTCCAGAGCACCGAGACCGGATTCGGCGTCGGAGAACGGCTTGTACTCGTCGACGGAAAAACCGGAAAGGTCCTGGAAGAGCTCGAACACGACGGCCCGTGCCTCGCTGGCGTTGCTCATCGCGGCCTCGAGCTCGACCCTGGTCCGTTTCAACTCGGGATCGCCGAGGGCTTCGGAATAGAGGCGCTCATAGCTCAGGCGCTCGGACAACTGTCCCAGAATCTGCGAACGCAGATCCTCGGCCACGGCCCCCGTCTCGTCGACCTTCCCGAGGGTCTTGGCGATCTCGGTGAGCTTGCTGTCGAGCAGGAGGAAGATCCGCCCTTCGATGGTATCGGACAGGACCAGGTTGTAGACTTGGGCGGTGTGCTTCTGGCCGTAGCGGTGGATTCGACCGATGCGCTGCTCCATGTCCATCGGGTTCCACGGCAGGTCGAAGTTGATGAGGATGCGGGCATGCTGCATGTTCAGACCTTCGCGCCCGGCAGCCGTACAGATCATCACGCGCGGGCCGTCCGCCTGCTTGAAGCGCCTCTCGGCCGCGGCCTTCGACCCATGGTCGCCGCCCTTGAGGACGACGACACCCTGACCGGGATAGGTCGTGGCGATGGTCTCGCCGAGCATCTCGACGCTGCCCAGATAGGTGGCGAAGATCACGATCCGTTCTGTCGGATCCTGCCTCCATAGGGCTCCGAGGGCCCCGAGGATTTTCCGTACCTTCGTCTCTGGCCCGGGCGGGAGCTTGCCGAGCAGTTCCTTGATGCGCAGGCGCTCCTCCGGAAGAGCCAGGGATACCGATTCGGCAGCCCCCTCCTCTGCGGCGGCCGACATGGCTTCGTCGCCGGCATCCTCGGAGAGAAGGGACATGCCCTCCTCGTCAAGTTTCTTGAGTATCCGCCGTTTGACCTCGTTCATGAGCCTGTCGGCCTCGAGGTCGGCCATCCGGCCCTCGCCCAAGCCATGTTCTGCCCGGATGAGAGCGCGGGCCTCCCGGAACGCGTCGTCGCGGCGGTCGATGTCCCTTCCCTCGTCGTGGGCCAGCCCCTCGTGGACGGTCAGGGCGATGAGTCTGCGGCGCAGCGTGCGCGCGACGGCGGCGAAGGACGAGGCGGCGATCTTCTGGAAGATCGTCATGACGAAGCCGAGGGCCACGCCCTTGCCCCCTTGCCTCTTGGCCAGCGCGAAACCGTCCTGCAAGTATTCGGTGAGGGCGGTGTAGAACGCGCGCTCGTCCTCGTCCATCACGAAGGCTTCGGTATGGACCTGCCTGCGTGCGAACAGTGGCGAGCCGTCGGGACGGCAGGCATCGGCCTTGGTGCGGCGGACGACCACGGTGTTCAGCCGGTGCCGGTGCTCGAGCATATCGTCGGGGCTGTTGAAGAGCGTGGGGTCGAGCAACTGGACTAGCATCCAGAATCGGAAGTGGTCGCCTTGGTGTGGGGTCGCCGACAGGAGGATCATGTCCCGGCTGCGGTCCTTGAGGACCTCGGCGAGCTTGAAATTCTCGGTCTTCTTGACCTTGCCCCCGCTCTTGTATGCGGTCAGGTGGTGCGCCTCGTCGAAGACCACGAGATCCCAAGGAGGGGCCTCCTCGAGCTTCTTGATACGCGCCTTGCGCTTGAGCGTGTCCACGCTGGCGATGAGACGGTGGTGTTTCGCGAAGGCGTTCGTCTTCCGGTCGGTGACGTCCCCCTCTGAGCCGAAAACCTCGAAATTCAGGTTGAAGACCTCGTTGAGCTCGCGGTGCCAGTTGTTCACGAGCCCTGCGGGCACGACCATGAGGGCCCTGTCGAGCTCTCCCCTGCTGGCGAGCTCCCGGAGGATGAGCGCCGTCTCGATGGTTTTTCCGAGGCCAACCTCATCCGCGACAAGGAAGCGCCTCGGAGCGGCGGTGGTGACCCTGTGGGTGAGCACGACCTGATGGGGCAAAAGATCGATCTTGGCAGAAGTCAGCCCGGCGGCGCCATCCAGAAGAGGCAAGGCATGGGCCTGCCAGTGGAGCCATGCGCGACGCGCACGGGCCTCGCCCGGCTCGACGGAGGCGACGACGGTCTCGGAGCGCCCAAGGGCGGGCGCGAGCGTGCCGACTGAGACCTGCCGTTCCCCGCCTTCTAAGAAGACGCGGACGTAGCCCGACGACTCCGGGGATACGACGACCCCCTGCCCG
>JAVHQX010000246.1:0-5429 GCA_036171355.1 Patescibacteria group bacterium
ACGACGTCGACGACCTGCCGCCGGTCGTGAGCGGCCGCCGCGCGGTCCTCACCGGTCCGAAGACGCTCCTCAAGGAGACCGGCCCGGACCGCCACGACTGGAAGAGCACCACGAAGTACGAGGCGCAGTACCTGCGCCACGCCCGTCACGGATGACGGACACGCGAGCGGAGCTTCCGCTTCGCACAGCCCCCGGCCGGCACTTGCTGGCTGGGGGCTCATCGTTTTCAAAGGAAAAGTTATCCACATCCATTTCCCGTGCCGCCACGTCGGCGCATTTTTTTATCCAAAATAAGGACAAACTCACTAAAAGTGTCAGACATTTGACACTTTTTTATCCATCCACTACGCTCGCCCGTGACCCATGGGTTCCTTCATAACTCATCACCACTCCAATTATGCGGTCACCGAAGACGATCTTCGTCCTCGCCTCGTTGCTTGCCGTCGGCGCGACGGCCGCAGCGATCGCCGCGCACGCCGCACCTCGTATGGTCCACGTCTCCGAGTCGATCAGGGAAATGTTCGCCGACCTTGATGCCGCGACCGCGCATGAAAGCGGCGAGGGCTGCACGGAAGACGATGGACGGGGCGGCAAGAAGCTCTGCGGCGATTCCGCCGCGCGCGTCGAAGCAATGCACGACGACGCGATGCGCGCCGCCGACGACGCCGTCGCGCGTCCTCCGCAGGAGCGCGCACGCGCGATGACGGCGATCCGCGCGTTCCGCAAGGACGGCGCAGTCGGCCTCGCGTACCGTTCGACGTCGCAAAACCCGTATTCAGGAAACGACGACAAAAAGATCGAAATCTATGCCGACAACGACGAAAACGAGTACTGGGTCGATCCCGCCGATGACGTTCTGGTCCAAGCTGGTCCGGGTACGGGTCTGCATCAGAAGGCACGAAAGACTCGACCGGAAGCCCGCCTCCCCGTTCCCGTCCTGAGGACCAGGGCGATCGAGACCGTCGAGACCCAGATCCCCGGATTCTCCGGACGGAAAAGTTCCTTCCATCCGCTCGAGGACAACAAGGACAGGGAGCTCTATTTCTTTCGCTGGGACGACTTCTCCCAGCCAGCGAAGGAATCCGAGATGCCGCCCTTCGTCCAGGTCGGAATCGACGCGGAGGGACGCGTCGTGAGCTTCACGAACACCCTAACCCGCTGACCCTATGCGCATGCATCGTCATCTCGCCGCGCTGGTCGCGGGCGCGCTGTTCCTTGCGGGTGCCGCGTCACCGGCGCTCGCCGCGGGCACGGTCCTCACGGCCGACGGGGGCGCGTACTTCGCCGCGTACGGGCCCGCCACGTACTGGCACTTCGACTGGGGCAAGGGCTACTGCGGAAACAAGGCGCCGTGCGCCGGGAACCCGCCAGTCTACGTGCACTGGACCTACGTCAACCGGGCCGCAGGCGACATGAACTACGCCTATTGGCGGAATCCCTCGCCGGTCGCCTACCCGGAATACGCGAGCGCGTTCATCCCCGCGAGGAACGCGACCGCCACCGCGACGTACACGATCGTCTATAACGGCGTGTCGCGGCAGAGCGTGCCGTTGAGCCAACGCCCCTACTACGACCAATGGGTGCGCCTCAACGCGGGCGGACTCTACAAGATCCAGGGCGTCTGGCTCGGGGATCAATCGTGGTACGGCTCGGCCAGCGACAAGGTCGCGTTCGACGAAATCAAAATAGAGAACTGAAACGAAAACGGGAGATGCGACGCGACAAGCCTGAAGACCGGCGGGGCCGCTCAGCGGACCGCCGGTCTTCCGTCGCCGCGGACGATTGACAAGACCGGATTTTTTCCCTATGCTTCGCTGTTCCTCCGCCGCCCCTCGGGACGACGACGGAACGGCCCTTTCCACCCAAAAAGAACGGAGGCCGCCGTGGATGCATCACTGCCTATCCTGGCCCACCGCAGCGAGATCATCGAGATGATCCGCGCCAACCAGGTCGTCGTCGTCGCCGGAGAGACCGGCAGCGGCAAGACGACCGGCGTCCCGCGATTCCTCCTGGAGGAAGGATTCTGCGGACGCGGCATGATCGGCGTCACCGAACCCCGCCGCGTGGCCGCGATCTCGGTCGCGACTTACGTCGCGGGCGAGCTCGGCGGAGAGGTCGGCGGGCTCGTCGGCTATCAGATCCGCCACGAAAACCGGACCGAGTCCGGCGTCACGAAGATCAAGTACATGACGGAGGGCGTGCTGCTCCGCGAGATGCTCGCGGACCCGCTCGTCGGCAAGTACGACGTCGTCGTGATCGACGAGGTCCACGAACGGGGCGTCAACCAGGACCTGATCATGGCGCTTGTGAAGGACATGCTCCCGCGCCGCGCCGAGCTGCGCGTCGTCGTCATGTCGGCGACGATCGACGAGGCGAGGTTCGCCGAGTACTTCTCGGCGCCCATCGTCCGCATCGAGGGACGCATGTTCCCGGTGGCGATCGAATACGCGGAGTCCGACGCGGACGACCACGTGCTCGCGGCCGTCGACAAGGCGGTCGAGCTGCTGGGACGGACGCCCGGCGACATCCTCGTCTTCATGCCCGACTACGAGTCGATCAGGCAGACGATGGAAGCGCTCCGCGAATCGCGCGAGGTGCGCGACCGTGGCGTCGACGTGCTGCCGCTCTACGGCAACCAGTCGCCGGAGGAGCAGCTCGCCGTGTTCACGCGGCGGGCGCACAGCGTCATCATCTCGACGAACGTCGCCGAGAGCTCGGTGACGCTCGACGGCGTGACGGCCGTGGTCGACACGGGGCTCATCAAGGAGATGCGCTACTACCCGTCGACTTCCATATCGGCGCTCAAGGTGGTCCGCCATTCGCAGGCGGGCTGCTCTCAGCGCGCCGGCCGCGCCGGACGCACCGCGCCCGGCATCTGCGCACGGCTCTTCACCGAGGACGGCTTCGCGGAACGACGGCCCTTCACCGTGCCGGAGATCATGCGGACCAACCTCGACCAGGTGTTCCTGGGAATGCGCGCGATGGGCATCGAAGAGGAGGCGATCCGCCGGTTCGACTTCCTCGACATCCCCTCGCACGCGCTCTGGGAGGACGCCAAGGAGTCGCTCACGCTGCTCGGCGCGCTCGACAAGGACGGCGAGCTCACTGATGACGGCGAGCTCATGGCGCAGATCCCGCTGCCGCCCATGGTCGTGCGGATGATCTTCACGGCGCGCCGCTACGGCTGCGTCCTGCCGGTCATCACGGTCGCGGCGTCGTTCTCGACGCGCCCGATCTTCCTCCGGCCCCCGGGGCAGGAGGACGACGCGGCCGCGGCGCATCACGGCTTCCGCGATCCGCGATCCGACTTCCTGACGCTCCTGCGGGCGATCCGCCAATGGCGGAACGCCGCGGACCGCGCCGCGTTCGCCGAACGGTTCTTCCTGCACCAGCGCGCGCTCGAGGAAATCGATGCCGTCGAGACGCAGATCGCCGCGATCCTCGCCGAGCACGACATCGACGTGTCGACCGGCTCCGCGCCGGACGACATCGGACGTTCGATCACCGCCGGCCTCATCGCGAACCTGCTCGAGTCCGAAGGCGGCCGCGCCTACAAGGGCAGGAAGCATGCGGGGATCTTCGTCTTCCCGGGATCGAGCGTTTACGACCGGGACCGCGACGCGCCGAAGCACATCGTCGCGGCGGAGATCGTCGAGACGAAGCGCAAGTACGCGCGCGGCGTGCAGATCGTGCCGTCGCGGTGGCTCGAGGAGATCCTCCAGAAGCCGTCGCACAAGCACCGCAAGCGCACCCGCGAGCGCTTCCGGAACCGCGGCGGTCGCCGCCACTGACCATGCCGGCCCAGACACCTGGGCCGGTTTTTTGTCCCAGGGAACGAAAAAAGCCCCGCCGGGGGCCTCGTGCCGCGTCACCGCAGCTTCTTCACGAGCGCGGTGAACTGGTCGCCGCGATCGAACTCGTTCTTGAAGACGCCGAAGCTGGCGCATCCGGGCGAAAGCAGGACGACGTCGCCGCGCCGCGCGTGCCGCATCGCCTCGGCCAGCGCCTCGCGCATGGACCGCGCGCCGGCGCGCGGCGTGCGCGCATCCGCCTCAGCCAGCGCCTTTTCCATCTTCGGGGTCGCGGTGCCGTCGAAGAGCACCAGATGCTTCACGTGCTTCTTCACGGCTCCGGCCCATTCGCCGAACGGGAGGTTCTTGTCCGCGCCGCCGGAGATGAGGACGATGCGTTTCTTCTTTCCCGCGTGGGTGGCCATCGCCGCGACGGACGCGTCGGGCGCGGTGGCGGCGGTGTCGTTCACGAAGCGGACGCCGCGCAGCATGCGCGTCTCCTCGAGGCGGTACGGCACGCCCTTGAACGTCCTGACCACCTTGCGGACGGCGGCGAGCGGGATCCCCATCGCGTGCGCGGCGGCGACCGCTGCGAGCACGTTCGAACGGTTATGCGCGCCCGGGATCTTGAACGACGAGACGGGCGCGACCGCGACGCGCTTCCTGCCGTCGCGGAGCATGATCTTCCCGCCGGCGAGATAACAGCCGTCGCCCGACGTGAGGACACGGACGGAGAACCACAGGCGCCGGCCCGCGTTCGGCGCGCCCTTGATCTGCCCGTGCCAGCGGCCGATGGCGGCCGTGCGCGGATTGTCCGCGTTCAGCACCGCGACGTCGTCCTTGCCCTGGAACGCGACGCAGATCTCCTTCGCGCGCGCGTAATCATCCATGCCGTCATAGCGGTCGAGGTGGTCCTCGACGATGGTCGTGAGCACGCCGACGTGCGGGCTCATGCGATGGGGTTCAAGGCCTTCGAGCTGCCACGACGACAGCTCGAGCACGATCGGCGGCGGAAGCGCCTTCCGTTTCTTCGCGAGCGCGAGCAGCCGGTCGAGCTTGTCGAACGGAGAGATCCTGATGTTGCCGCCGATGACCGCCCGCGGATCGGTTTCCTTGCACATGGCGGCGAGCATCGTGGCCGTGGTGGTCTTGCCTTTGGTGCCGGAAACGCCTGCGATCGGGAACGGACACAGCATGAAGAACAGCGAGATGTCCGATTCCACCGGGACCCCGTTCCGCTTCGCGAGCGCGAGCAGCCTGTGGTCGCGGGACACCGCCGGGTTGCGGATGACCATGTCCGCGCCGGTGAACAGATCCTCGGGGTGGGCGCCGAGGACGTAACGGATGCGGTGCAGGCGCGACTTGCCAATCTTCCGCACCTCCTCGAGGTACGTGCGCTCGAGCTCCTCGATGGAGGACGCCAGCGCGTGCTGGTCGCGCAGGTCCGTCGCCGTCACGAACGCGCCGTGCCGCCGCAGCCACTTGGCGATACCGACGCCGCCGCCATGGATGCCGAGGCCCATGACGGTGACGCGCTTGTTCCTGAACCAGTCGACGGAAAACATGACGAGGATGGCAGTTAGCGGTTGTCAGTTAACAGTTGTCAGTTGTCGGTGCCGGTGGCCGAGGCAATCCTAC
>JAVHQX010000247.1:0-5386 GCA_036171355.1 Patescibacteria group bacterium
GTGGCCGCGGTCCATGGCGATGGACTGCGCCGCGTCGATGGCTTCGCGGGACTTCGTCGTGAACTTGTTGGGATTCATGGGTGCTGTATTAGCACTCAATGAACGCGAGTGCTAATGGCATTGTTACGCAGCTGCGGCGCGGGTGTCAAGATTGCCGATTCCAGGACCCGGAAAAGGACAGGGGAGAAAGGGAGCGACAAAGCCTTTTCTTTGCTACACTGACGAACGTCTATGCGTATCGAACTGATGGACGTGCCGATCGACGGGGTCACACGCGCCGAGGCCGCGCAGAGGGCGCGGTTCATGCTCGATGAGCCGCGTGCGCATCTGGTCACCACCCCGAATCCGGAAATGCTCGTCCTTGCCGCCAAGGATGCCCGTTTTCGCGACACGCTTCGCCAGGCCGACCTCGCCGTGCCGGACGGCATCGGTCTCCTGTATGTCGCCCGGTTGAAGGGGAAACGCCTTCCGGAGCGGGTTTCCGGCGCCGATATCGCGGACGATATCGCCGCCGTGGCGGCCGGACGGGGCGACAGCCTCTACCTTCTCGGCGGTCAGGAGGGAATCGCACGGAAGGCCGCAGACGCGCTTCGGGCCCGCCATCCCGGCCTGAAGATCGCAGGCGCGCAAAGCGGCGGGAAGGTCGTCGTGGGCGATGATGGCGTTCCGCGCACTGATCCGGCGGTCATCGAGGCCATCAAGGCCGCGGCGCCGTCGGTCCTGTTCGTCGCTTTCGGTCATGGCACGCAGGAGCGGTGGATAACTTCGGCGCTGTCGGCGTTGCCATCCGTCCGAATCGCCATGGGCGTCGGGGGAACGCTCGATTTCCTCGCCGGCGAGGTTTCCCGGGCGCCGATTTGGCTCCGAAAGGCCGGCCTGGAGTGGCTTTGGCGCCTCATCATCCAGCCATGGCGCATCGGCCGGATTTGGACGGCGGTCGCCGTCTTTCCGTATCTGGCTTTAAGGCGAAAACGCTGATACAATGAGGCAGTATGGTGCGCGTCCGTTTCGCCCCGTCTCCGACGGGTTTTCTCCACATCGGAGGGCTCCGCACGGCCCTCTATAACGAGCTGTTCGCCCTGCATACCGGCGGACAGTTCATTTTACGCATCGAAGACACCGACCGGACGCGCTATGTGGAGGGTTCCGTGGAGAGCCTTCTGCGGACGCTCAAGCGATGCGGGATTGAGCCTGTCGAGGGTCCGTATCTGGACGCCGAAAGGAAAGTCGCCGAGCGGGGCGATTGCGGGCCGTACGTGCAGTCGCGTCGCCTCGACATTTACCGCGCGCACGTCGATACCCTTCTCAAGGGCGGCCATGCCTACCGCTGTTTCTGCTCGGCGGAGAGGCTTGAGCAGATGAAACAGGGACAGGCGGCGGCGAAGCTTCCCGTGATGTACGACAAACGCTGCCGGGTCATGAGCGCCGCCGAGGCCGACGCCGAGGCGAAGAAGGGAACGCCGCACGTCGTGCGCATGAAAATGCCGGTCGAAGGCGCTACGCGATTCACCGATCTCATCCGGGGTCCGGTCGAATTCGAAAACGCGCTCATCGACGACCAGGTGCTGCTGAAGTCGGACGGATTCCCGACGTACCATCTCGCGAACGTGGTCGACGACCACCTCATGGGCATCACCCACGTCATCCGCGCCGAGGAATGGCTGCCGTCGACGCCGAAGCATCTCGTCCTGTACGGAGCGTTCGGCTGGGAACCGCCGCAGTTCGCGCACCTGCCGCTCTTGCTCAACGCCGACCGTTCGAAACTGTCGAAGCGCCAGGGCGACGTCGCCGCGGAGGATTACCTCGACAAAGGGTATCTTCCGGAAGCGCTCGTGAACTTCGTCGCCCTGATGGGGTGGAATCCTTCGGCCGACCGCGAGGTCTATGCGAAGGCGGAGCTCGCGAAGGAGTTTGCAATCGAGAAGATCAACAAAGCCGGCGCGGTATTCAACCGCGAGAAACTGGACTGGTTCAACAAGGAATACATCCGTGCCCTGCCCGCGTCCGAGTTCGCCCGGCTCTCGGTCCCGTATTTCGTGAAGGGCGAAGTGCTTCGGCCGGAAGGGGAGGGGTACGCTTCGTGCCACGGCGTCCTCCGGTTCGATCGTGCGCTTCTTGAGAAGGCCGTCTCGCTCGAGCAGCGCCGCGTGACCACGCTGGCCGACGTTCCCGAAGCGACAGGATTCTTTTTCGAACAGAAGGTCAGGCTCGATCCCGCGATGCTGCCATGGAAAAAGTCCACGCCGTCCATCGCACGGGAACGGTTGGAGGGTCTGCGGAGCCTGCTCGCGGGGGCTGGTGACGATGTCTTCGCCGACGCGAAGTCGCTCGAAAAGACGACGATCGCCTTCGTGGCTGACAAAGGATGGACGAATGCCGAGTCGCTCTGGCCGCTGCGCGTCGCGCTCACGGGACGCGAGGCATCGCCCGGGCCGTTCGAGGTCGCGTGGGCTCTCGGCAAGGATCGTACCCTCGGACGGATAGATCACGCGTTGGCCATGCTTCCATGAACGCCGCTTCCGACATCGCCAAGCGAATCCGCTCCTGGGCCGTCGTGACGGCGCTTTGCGCGTCGCTCGCCGCGCCCGCGTTCGGGCCGGCCGCGCTCGCCGCCGACGTGACCGACGAGGTCCAGGGACAGATCCAGGACATCAGCGGGGACGTCGCCAAGAAACGCGCGCGGCTCCAGGATCTCAACCAGAAGGCGGACAAATACCGTTCGGTCATCCGGCAGAAATCCGCGGAGTCTGCGGACCTCGAGGACCAGGTCGCGCTCATCGAGAACCGGACGGCGAAGACCCAGCTCGACATCGACATCGCGGACGATGAGATCCGCCAGCTCGAACTCGAGATGTCGGTGCTTGACGGCAGGATCGCCGAACAGGAGAAGCGCATGACGCAGGAGCGCGCATTGCTCGGCGTGCTCGCCAGGAAGCTCTACCGCTCGCAGTTCCGCAGGAGCGTGCTCGACATCCTGCTTACGAAGCGGACGCTGTCGGAGTTCTTCGACGCGCTTCGGCAGATTTCCGATCTGCAGACGGGCGTCCGCAAGACGCTCGAAGGCGTGCAGCAGCTCCGGACGCAGCTCGCCTCCGACCACAAGCTGCGCGAGGACAAGAAGCTCGCCATCGACGAGGAGCGGCGGCATCTCGAGGTCGCGAAACGGGAGCTCGAGGACCAACGGTCGCTCAAAGAGGCGATCCTCGTCGAGACGAAATCGTCCGAACTCGAATACCGTTACCTTCTGGCGGAGCTCAAGAGCGAGCAGAACGACGCCGATGCCGAGATCTCCTACCTGGAGAAGACCCTGCGTCAGAAGCAGGACCTCGCGGACCGCTTGAAAGGACAGGACGCGGTGCTGTCCTGGCCGCTCGTTCCCGCGAAGGGCATCTCGACCAGGTTCCATGATCCCGAGTATCCCTTCCGGTACGTCTTCGAGCATCCGGGAATCGACATCCGGGCGGCGCAGGGGACTTCGGTCCGCGCGGCTGCGGCGGGCGTCATCGCCCACGCGAAGGACGCCGGCATGGGCTATAATTACGTCATGATCATCCATAACAACGACATCTCGACGGTCTACGGCCACCTGTCGAAGATCGTCGCGAAAGAGGATACCTTCGTGGAGAGGGGAGAGATCATCGGTTATTCGGGCGGCATGCCGGGTACTCCCGGCGCCGGGCGCCTGACGACCGGTCCGCACCTGCACTTCGAAAGCAGGCTTCGCGGCATCCCGATCGACCCGCTGCAGTTCCTCGTTTCGCTCCAGTGATCCCTATGTCCGATCGCGTGAAAATGCGCCTGCTGCTGGTCGTCGGCGTCGTGCTCATCGCCGGACCGTCTTCGTCGTCAGCTACGGCACGAAGCGTTCCGCGGAGCTGCGCGGCGTCGATACGGGCCGTCAAGGCCAGCTCGTCGGCGATCCCGCGAATGCGGCGTTCGGGACAGCGTTCGCGTTGTCGCTTCCGATGAACGGCGACGTCCTCACGGACGCGTCGGTCGCGCGTTTTCCCGACGGCGTCATTTTTACGCTCTCGGACATCGATGACAGCAAATGCGGCGGCGCCATCGTCTGTCCCGTCGACCGGCTTTCCGCGAGGGTCGTCCTCGCAGGCGGCGCGATCGCCGAGAGGAAAGAGCTCATGCTCGACACGGCGCAGAAGGAAGGCGATGCGGGCCGGTACCACGTCCGGCTCGTGAAACTTGATTATCTCGACGCGACGTTCGTCGTCACGCGACGTTGATGGAGGAGTTTCTTTTCTTGAGGAAATAAGGAAGGAAGGAGAATACGATGGAGGCAGTTCCGCAGAGACCCCGCGACGAGGCCTCGATCGAGGCCGCGCGGCATCCTCGCGTGTTCGAATGCGCGAGGCGCATCGGGCGTCCTGTCTTTCTGCGCAGGGCGCTTCGGCCCGGCTGGCGGGCGAAGCTGCCGCTGTACGTGCTCTGGTGCGAGGACTGTGCAAGATACACGGTCACGCATCCGGCGGGCTACGGCCGCATCCACTGCGCCGGCTGCCGCCGCCACGAGAAGGTCATGATCTGGCAGCGCTTCCGCGACAAGCCCGTGGGCGCCGCCTACGCCTACATCCTCGCCATCATCTTTCTGCTGCTCGCCGCCTGCCTGGCGCGGTAGCACGACGGCCCGTAGGGCCGTTTTTCTTTGCAATCGGTTCCCCGTTGGCAGGCTTCCTTCAACCAACGGCGGCCGTTTCGTGACCGCGACGCCCCTCGGGGGGATAGCGGGGGCGGTGCCACTAATGTGTCGTCTAATATATGTTAGACGACACATGATAAGGCTGAAAGCGGGATTACGACGTTTCCCGCCGGCGTATTGTTCCCTTCCTGCGTTCGTGAATGCGCGGCTCGCCCCGTCGCATCGCGACGTCGCCGGCGAACGTTCGTACGGATCCTCGCGCAGGCGTCGTCCGGGTTGCACTCGTCGTTTTCGTTGGTTCGTTTGCATGGTCATTTTTTGGCTAGGTTGAGCAAAAATCGCTGTATTGAGCCAAAAAAGACCCCGACGATGAATGTCGGGGTTCATGACTTCCCCGCCTCGCCGTCATTCGGCGACGGCGAGAACCGTGAAGAGGTGCATGCCGTCAGAGACGGACGTGCGGCCGTACGACGCCGGCAACAGCGTGAACTTCCGGTCCGGCCACCGTTCGCGCAATTCGCGTATCGCCTCGGCGAAGCGTTCGTCCGCCGGATGACAGCGGAGCCCGACGACCAAGGGGTCCGCGCTCACGGTGCGCGCGCGATGCGTGACGGAATGCCTGCGGGATTCGGCGCCAGCGCAGACGTGGCCGCACTCGGGACACGTCCACGGCCGCTTGTCGCGGTCATCGGCCTCGGCCCGTTTCGCGGCAAGGAACAAGGCAAGCAATTG